>CAMALD010000255.1 GCA_945836355.1 uncultured Lachnospiraceae bacterium
CCGAATCGTGCGCATCGCCCGGAGTATATCATGTGATGGAATCACATGATATACTCCGGGCGAGGGCAAAAGGATGTTTGAGAGTGGGAGCTTTATGGGAGAGCAGAGAAATAATATAGAAGAAAATGCAGAAGATAAGATAAAAAACGAGACTGGGGAAGACCGGGCCGGGCAGGAAAGGTTTGATAAGGCACACCGGGTACGCATTTCGGTGAGGAATCTGGTGGAGTTTATTCTCCGGCATGGTGACCTGGACAGTTCACAGGGGTATTCCGACCCGGATGCAATGCAGGAGGGTACCCGCCTGCACAAAAAGATTCAGAAATCCATGGGGAGCAGCTATGCCGCTGAGGTGAATACCACGCTGGCATCAGAGGTGGAATATCAGGGAGAGCTCTTCGAAATCACGGTGGAGGGCAGGGCGGACGGCGTGATTTCGATCCTTGCAGAGAATGACGGTGAGGGCGCGCAGACCTTGCCACTGGATGAATTGCAGGGAGCTGCCGGGGATGAACGCAGAGCAAGCCTGATTATTGATGAGATTAAGTGTGTCTATCAGGAGCTTAGCAGCATTAGAGAGATGCGCCCGCTGCATCGGGCACAGGCGATGTGCTATGCAGCCCAGTATGTTATCCGGTATGACCATGAACGGATTGGCATCCAGCTCACCTACTGCAATATCGAGACGGAGGATGTGAAGAGATTTGAGGAGGAGTTTACAAGGAAGGAGCTGATTGAGTGGTACGACCGCCTTCTTCTGGAATATGCGAAGTGGGTTTCCTGGCAGTATCACTGGGGGCTGCTTCGCGATACGTCCATGAAACAGCTTGTCTTTCCGTTTGAATACAGACCGGGACAGAAAAATTTGGTCGGTGCGGTGTACCGCACCATTCTGCGGGAGAAAAATATATTTATTGAGGCGCCGACCGGTGTCGGCAAGACGATATCGACGCTGTTTCCGGCTATAAAGGCATTCGGGGAAGGACTGACGGAAAAGATTTTTTACCTCACGGCAAAAACCATCACGCGCACGGTCGCCGAGGAGACCTTCCGCATTCTGGCGGAACAGGGGCTAAAGATGAAGCTCGTGACGCTGACCGCGAAGGAAAAATGCTGCATCCTTGAAAAGCCGGACTGCAGTCCGGAAAAATGTGAGAGGGCAAAGGGACATTTTGACCGGGTGAATGATGCGGTTTATGATATGCTGACTCACGAGGAGGGAATCACAAGGGAGCTTATCCTTGCCTATGCGGAAAAATACCGGGTATGCCCGTTCGAGATGGCACTGGATGTCACGACATGGGCAGACGGCATCATTTGTGACTATAACTATCTGTTTGACCCGAATGTGGCGCTCAAGCGCTTTTTTGCCGCTGAGAGAAGGAATGATTATGTGTTTCTGATTGATGAGGCGCACAATCTGGTGGAACGTGCGAGGGAGATGTACAGTGCGGTGCTGTACAAGGAGGATTTTCTGGAGGTTAAGCGGCTTTTGAAGGAAAAATCCGCGCGCATGGCAAAGCGTCTGGATGCGTGCAACAGTGCACTGCTGAAATTAAAGCGCGAATGTGACGAGCTGGAGGTGTGGGAAAATGCAGGAGAGCTGCCGCTGCTGCTGATGCGGCTTATTGCCGAGTACGAGGAGTTCCTAAAAGAGCACAGGGTGTTTGACGGCAGGGAGCAGGTGCTGCAGTTATACTTTGATGTGCGCCGTTTTATGAATGTGCATGATATTCTGGACGATAATTATCTGGTGTATTCTGATTATGCCGAGAACGGGAGCTTCCGCATTACGCTGCGCTGTATGGACCCGTCTGAGAATTTGAAGGAGCGGCTGAAAAAAGGGCGCAGTGCGGTCTTTTTTTCGGCGACTCTTTTGCCGGTGCGCTACTATATTGAACAGCTCGGCGGCAGTGAGGAGGATTATGCGGTGTATGCACCGACACCGTTTTCACAGGAAAAAAGGCTTTTGTTAATCGGGACGGATGTGAGCACGAAGTACAGCAGGAGAAGTGAGGAGAGCTACGAGAGAATCGTCAGCTACATCGAGACCGTGGTTCGCACAAAGACGGGAAATTATATGGTGTTTTTCCCCTCATATCAGCTTATGGAGCAGATTTATCACCGAGCGGCGGACAGGGTGGAGAACATCCTCATGCAGAAAAGCTCGATGACCGAGCAGGAGCGAGAAGCCTTTCTCGAGGCCTTTGCGGAAGCGCCGGGGCAGGGGGTGGTCGGCTTCTGTGTGATGGGCGGCATATTCGGTGAAGGAATTGACTTAAAGGGGGATCGGCTGATCGGAACAATTATTGTGGGAACCGGTCTGCCGATGGTCTGCAATGAGAGGGAGCTTGCAAGGGGATTTTTTGATCAGAGAAACGGGCACGGCTTTGATTATGCCTATCTGTACAATGGAATGAATAAGGTGCAGCAGGCAGCGGGGAGAGTGATCCGGACGATGGAGGATGAGGGAATTATCCTGCTTTTGGATGACCGTTTTCTGAACAGGCAGTATCAGGAGCTTTTTCCGAGAGAATGGTTTCCACACGAGACGGTGCGGCTGGAAACCATAGAAACACGACTCCGGGATTTCTGGAGCCGACGGGAATCATAAAATTACTTTTACCTGCTTCTTAGTGCAGGTAAAATGAATATGGGTATACTTACCGGCAAACTCTCCATCGATGTGAGTGGTTGCCGGTTTTTTGCTGATTATTTCCAGACTGCCGTACTCAATCACATCGATAAGATTTTACGATGATTTTACTTAAGCAGGATATTGAACTTTACTTATCTTTTGTAATCTCTTTTTGGAGGTGACAAAGATGAAAAAATTGTGGACCGCATTAGCAGAAACTCATTTGACGGCATCGGCAAAGAGCAGATGGTTTATTGCCCTGATGGTTATCGGGACATCGGCGCTCGGTGGAATCCTCTGGCTGCTCTTCGGAAGAATATTTCTGGCAGAGGTATCCTGGCTGCTTTGTTTTATTGGATATCCGGGTGTTTTTTGGGGCTTCTTCGGCTCTCTCGTGTATCTGTACAAT
>CAMALD010000256.1 GCA_945836355.1 uncultured Lachnospiraceae bacterium
TTTTCTCTCAAAACATCACTATTATCGTTTATCTCTGACAATTCAATTATAATTTATCCCTCATACAAAATCTTATACTCCAAGCATAATTTTCCATTTTAAGCATATTTATAATAATACCGTTGTCCCGTTCATGTGTATGTCCACAGAACCTCCATAAAACGTTTCTCCGCACTTAAAGTCTAGAGAATACTGGCTGCCGCACCTACGATTTTTCAACCATATACACGGCAGCCTTTCTTCCTTTAGAGATATTTAATCCCATATATTTACTTTTTGCTCCTGTATCACCCTACATTTGCTAATGCCCATTTTGTCTCGATTAATTCCAGCGCGTCACCATCGTAATAAATGTCCATTGTAAAGTAACTGTCGCCATTGTATGTTTTGTAAAAAATCTCATATCCCATCACAAGCTCACCTGTATCCAGGTCATATAAATTTGCGACCATATTATCATCCTCGACAAACCGGTATGTGCACTTGTAATTATACCATTCACCATCGGGGTTTTCTCGTAAAAGGTAAAAAATCAACCGCCCCTCATGTTCACTTGTATACTCAAGGATAACCGTATCACTCGTCAATTCCGACCAGGTCGTGAAAGACACCCGCCTTATTACCGATGGCTCAAAATACCGGCTGGTCTCAGGCGCGTTGCTGTCCTCATATGCCTTGATCATGTCGATATTTGCTTTTTCATAATCATTGAGCCACGCCTCATTGAACTCCGAAGCTTCATAAACCGGGTAATACCAGTAGCATGAGTCGAAATGCTCCTGAATACTCTTGGTGGTAAATTTTCTTCCGTACCGGGCATATATCTCATTTCTCGCCAGCTTGCATTCCTCCGCTGTCAGACCATACAAATCTGCTTCCTCAAGGTATCTGCAATCACTGTCATAAAAAAAGTATCCTGTATCATAATCAAGATCTGCTGCCCAATATTGCTCAAAACAGCTATTTTCGTTTTGAGATGGATTTTCTGTAGGCACCGGCATATCGGTTGGTGCCGGTACAGCCGTCGGCGTTGGCTCAACTGCCCGGGTCGGCGTCGGAATTTCCTCTGTTACTGTCGCTACATCTACCACCGGTGTGGTTTCGGCAACCGGTGAAATTTCCTTGTCCGGTATGTTCTCTGCCGGTTGCTTATCCATGGATGCTGAGGTATTGGTGTTCTTTCCCTTATTGCTCCTAGCTTTACCAAAAATTGAGTCCTTAAAAACAAGTAGCACTCCACCCGCCAAGGTCACAATACACAAGATTGCAATAAAAGCTAATGTTTTCGCAGATGCTTTCTTCTCTCTGCGCTTTTCCTGAACCTCTGCAGCCTCAGACTGCAAAGACTCTTGTATATTATTTTCTGTTGTCGTAGCAGAATTTCCATCTATCTGCGGCTGTAGTACGGCATTGTCAATCTCAATCATAGGCTCAACAACTGCACCGCATTCCTCACAGAATTGTGCGCCATCCTCCAGTTGTGAACCGCATTCCTCACAAAAACGCATAGTGTAATTTCCTCTCTGTGTCAATAGATAATGGACTTATGGCATTTGATGTCCGTTTTTCATGTTCTGTCTTCATGCTCTACATATGCCTTTCCGCAATCTGGACAAAAATTCTTTCCGTCAATTATCTCAGCTCCGCAATTGTTGCAGGTCTTGGTGTAATTCACCTTCTCGCCACAACATGCACAAAAAGCTTTCCTTCCCCAAATTTCAGCGCCGCACTTTTTACAGATGTTCTTTGTGGAAATCGGAGTTCCGCAGTCTGCACAGAATGTTTTGCCTTCAATGATTTCGGCACCGCAGGATGCACATATTTTTACGTTTTTAAGCTTGGTACCACAATCGGCACAGTACTCCTTTGTATAATCACTAACCAATCCACATGTCTCACATACAATTCCCTGAACCCGGCCTGCGACTGACGCAGCTTTTCTCCCACGATCTACAGCTACATTAGCCACCTGTGGCTTCGCAGTGCCATTAGCTTCTGCCGTGTCTTGAGGAAGCTTATAGCCGCATCCCTTGCAGAATTTCTTTCCTGCTGTAATTATATTACCACACTGCGGGCATGGGATTCCGACGGTGGCTGACTTAGCACCCGGAACATTTTCCCCCGTTTCTGACCGCATTCCCTGAACGATTTCTCCATTCTTCACATTGGATTGAATGTCGCGCATAACTTCTCCGCTCTTGATTCCCTGCGCCATGCTTGTAGCAGAGCTTGCGACATCACTTGCAACAGAGGAAACCAGTCCCTTGATGCCCTGTTCCTTAAAAGAATCCTTCGACACCTTAAAGTCCACAATTAGGGAGTATACCAGAATACCCACATAATCCAGCACTGTAAGCCAAAGACCGATGCCAAACGTATAGGAAGCCTCCACTCCCATGCCCGCATATAAATCGGCACCGGCGGAAAGCAGCCCTTTGATAATAAACCCGCATAACAGAGTAAGCACAACCCCGCCCAGAGCACCTATCGGATACACAGCTTTCCTAAACTTACCCAAGGCAGGAATAAAATATATTACGACAAAAATAATCGGGAAAATGAACAAAAGCATTGCCAGAAAGCTTTCTGAAAGAACGGAAAATCCGGAAAAATCAGCTCCTACAGACATACCGTATTCTTCTTCCGATGCAGAAAAATGAAACCAAGTCAGTGCCATAAATACAAATAATAATACAGACAAAACAATTCGGATATCACTTTTAATTTTTGCTAATACGCTATTCATATAACCCACTCCTCGTATGATTTTTTTCGGGCACTCCCGACAATCCAATTATACATTTTTCCCATTATAAAATCTTACGCTCCGAGCATAATTTTCCATTCTCAACAGCTTTTTGCATAAACCCCGTACGCATCCCCGGAGTGCTTTTCGCATAAAAATACATTTACTTATACAAAAAAGGACAAGCCCGTGCTTGTCCTTTTAGTCTCTCTTCAATTACTTATTTCTTTTCTCCGCTACTCGAATGCCTTCTCCCTGTTTTTGTAAAGCAGATCATTTACCTGCCTGATATCATACCTGC
>CAMALD010000257.1 GCA_945836355.1 uncultured Lachnospiraceae bacterium
ACCGGAGAGCGTACTGCCGACCCTGGGCGGACAGGCAGCACTGAATATTGCAATGGAGCTGGAGGAGAGCGGTTTTCTTAAGGAAACAGGCACAAAGCTGATTGGGACGACATCCCTTACCATCAAGAAGGCGGAGGACCGTCTGGAGTTTAAGAACACCATGGAGAAGATTGGTGAGCCATGTGCGCCGAGCAAGGTGGTCACCGATGTGGAGGATGCGGTTGCATTTACGGAAACCATCGGTTATCCGGTGGTCATCCGCCCGGCATATACGCTCGGGGGCTCCGGCGGCGGTATCGCGCATACGGAGGAGGAGCTTCGCGATATCTGCTCGAACGGTCTTCGTTTAAGCCGTGTCGGACAGTGTCTGATTGAGAGATGCATTGCAGGCTGGAAGGAAATTGAGTATGAGGTAATGCGTGACAGTGCGGGCAACTGCATCACGGTATGTAACATGGAAAATCTGGACCCGGTTGGCGTACACACAGGGGACAGTATCGTTGTGGCGCCGTCCCAGACGCTCTCCGATAAGGAATACCAGATGCTGCGTACCTCGGCACTGAATATCATCACCGAACTGAACATTACCGGTGGGTGTAACGTACAGTATGCGTTAAAGCCGGACAGCTTTGAATATTGTGTCATCGAGGTAAACCCTCGTGTCAGCCGTTCTTCGGCACTTGCCTCCAAGGCGACAGGATATCCGATTGCAAAGGTGGCAGCAAAGATAGCGCTCGGTTACACGCTCGATGAAATCCCGAATGCGATTACGGGAAAGACGGTGGCAAGCTTTGAGCCTGCACTGGATTACTGTGTTGTCAAAATTCCGAAGTGGCCGTTTGATAAATTTATCATGGCGAAGCGCACCCTGACCACGCAGATGAAGGCGACCGGTGAGGTTATGAGTATCTGTCCGACCTTTGAAGGCGCATTGATGAAGGCAGTGCGTTCTCTGGAGCAGAATATCTACAGCATGAAGAGCGGGGATTTTTCGAAGGATTCGGACGAGGATGTGGTTGAAAAGCTGCACCGTATCGATGACCGCCGTATCTTTGTTATCGCAGAAGCATTGCGCCGCGGTATTCCTCAAGAAAAGATTCATGAAATCACCCAGATTGATATCTGGTTTATCGATAAGATTGCAATTTTGGTGGAGATGGAAAAGCGTCTTGCCACCGAGCCGATGACGAAGGAGCTGATGCTTGAGGCGAAGCGTCTGGAGTATCCGGACCGCGTGATTGCGGAGCTTACCGGAAAGAGCCCTGATGAGATTAAGAATCTTCGTAAGAATGAATACGGAATCCGTGCTGCCTTTAAGACCGTGGATACCTGTGCGGCTGAGTTTGAGGCGGAGACACCGTATTATTATTCCTGCTATGGCAGCGAGAATGAAGTGACCTCCGAGAAAACCCGCAAGCGTGTGCTTGTTCTCGGCTCCGGGCCAATCCGCATCGGACAGGGTATCGAGTTTGACTTCTGTTCGGTACACAGTACCTGGGCGTTCAAGCGGCAGGGCTATGAGACCATCATTATCAACAACAATCCGGAGACCGTAAGTACGGACTTTGATATCGCAGATAAGCTGTATTTTGAGCCGCTGACACCGGAGGATGTGGAGAGCATTGTGGACCTGGAGAAGCCGGACGGTGCAGTGGTGCAGTTCGGCGGGCAGACCGCTATCAAGCTGACAGAGGCATTGTTGAAGATGGGTGTGAAGATTTTGGGTACATCCGCAGAAAATGTCGATGCGGCGGAGGATCGTGAGCTGTTTGATGCGATTCTTGAAAAGTGCTGTATTCCACGCCCGGCAGGAAAGACGGTATTTACCGCCGAGGAGGCAATCGCAGCGGCAAATGAGCTCGGGTATCCGGTGCTTGTGCGCCCTTCGTATGTGCTTGGCGGTGCGGGCATGCAGATTGCAATCAGCGACGATGATGTCAGGGAGTTCATGGCAATCATCAACCGTACCGTGCAGGAGCATCCGATTCTGGTAGACAAATACCTGATGGGCAAGGAAGTAGAGGTGGATGCGGTATGCGACGGTGAGGATATCCTGATTCCGGGTATCATGGAGCATGTCGAGCGCGCCGGCATTCATTCGGGCGACAGTATCTCGGTATATCCGGCACAGTCGATTTCCGAGAAGGTACAGAGGGTGCTGGTGGAGTACACAAGAAAGCTGGCAAACTCGCTGCATGTCATCGGATTGATTAACATTCAGTTCATCGTATACCAGGAGGAGGTTTATGTCATTGAGGTGAACCCGCGTTCGAGCCGCACCGTGCCGTATATCAGCAAGGTTACCGGAATTCCGATTGTTGACCTTGCAACGCGCGCAGTGCTCGGCGAGAAGGTAAAGGACATGGGCTTTGGCACGGGGCTTGCGAGAAAGTCCGATTACATTGCCATCAAGCTGCCGGTATTCTCCTTTGAAAAGCTGCGCGGCGCGGATACCTCCCTCGGGCCGGAGATGAAGTCCACCGGTGAGTGCCTGGGTATTTCCAAGAGCTTTGATGAAGCTCTGTACAAGGCATTCCTCGGCGGCGGAATCCAGCTTCCAAAGCACAAGAAGATGATTATTACCGTAAAGGATGCGGATAAGCTGGAGGCAGCGGCGGTTGCAAAGCGCTTTGAGGCGCTGGGCTATGAGATTTATGCGACAAGAAGTACGGCGAGAGTGCTGAGGGAAAACGGCGTCAATGCCATTATGGTGAAGAAGGTGAGCGAGGAGAGCCCGAACGTGATGGACCTTCTGCTCGGACATGAAATCGACCTTGTGATTGATACTCCGACGCAGGGGCGCGACAAGTCGCGTGACGGCTTCCTGATCCGCCGTGTGTCCATTGAGACCGGTGTGACCTGTCTGACATCGCTTGACACCGCGAATGCACTGGTGACGAGTCTTGAGACAAAGCATAAAAATGAGCTGACCCTTGTAGATATCGCAAAGCTGTAAAATGGAATAATATCCGGAAACACCCCATTTCTCTGATGTGGCTCAAGCCGTGTCTGCAGATGGGGTGTTTTTCCGATTAGAGCGTTGTT
>CAMALD010000258.1 GCA_945836355.1 uncultured Lachnospiraceae bacterium
AGTACGGATGCACGGATATCGTACTCCACGCGGTCCACCATGGAGGTGATGCGGCCGTCCTGCGGCTTGCGCTTCTCTGCGATGTCCATGCCGCCGATGATCTTGATACGGGTGGTGATGGCCGGCAGCATACTGATCGGGTACGAGCCGTTGTCCTGCATGACGCCGTCGACGCGGTAGCGCACGCGGATTTTGGTCTCAAACGGCTCGATATGAATATCGCTGGCACGCTGTCTGACCGCCTGCTCGATGATTTTCCTGACGAGGATGACAATCGGCGCGTTCTCTACGGATTCGTTTTCGCCCGAATCCTCCGTCGTATCCTCCTCGCCGCGCTCTCTGGCGTACTGGTCTGCCACTGCCTGTGTCTCGGCGTTGCCGTAGTATTTATCAATCGTCGCCATAATCTCGCTGGAGATGGCGATGGTAGGGGAAATCTGCATTCCGGTGAGCACGGTCAGATCGTCGATGGCGATAATGTCCATCGGGTCTGCCATTGCCACGCGCAGGTACTTCGAGTCGAACGGGTCAAACTCGAACGGCATTACCGCGTAGCGCTTGAGTATCGAGCTGTCCGGCACGAGGTTTAGGATTTCTCTCGGGATGCGGTACGTGGAGAGGTCCACGATATCGAGTCCGAGCTGTCTATGTAGGGTGTAGGCAATCTGCTGCTCGTTGGTAAAGCCGAGCTCGACCAGGATGGCGCCGAGCTTTTTTCTGCCCGTCTTCTGCCTGGAAAGCGCCTCCTGCAGCTGCTCCTCCGTGATGATTTTTTCACTCAGCAGCATATCACCGATTCTTTTTTTCTCTTTGATAAAGCTCATACAATTCCTCGATTCTTACAATTACTATATTTACGAATGGATTCGTGTTTAGCGGCTATATTTATAGATATACTCCTTCATGTCAAGCTGCCACGGGCCGACATGCGCTTTGCGCCAGTGGGTCAGGTTTTCGCCCTGCGACGCCCATTCCGTCTTGTCGTGCAGCCAGGTCACGAGCTGCTCCTCGCTTTGCGCGGTGGACAGCCCCTCCGAGACATATTCCACGAAGTATTTTTTGTCGTAAAAGTATGCCGGTGATTCGTTCACAAACTCGATGACGACGAATTTGCCGAAGTCAAGCAGCAGTGCGCCGCTCTTCGCGTGCCGGTTGATGCGCATCTCTTTGGAAAAACCGAGCCAGAAATCCGCGCGCTCCCCATTGCCGAGCGCCTGCCAGATGGTGTACTGGTTGGTCCAGAGGCGGTATTTTTCGCGCAGCGCCGGATTCAGGTCGTCGAGCACCTCCTTGTATTTTTTGGAGCCCTCGTCGCCGGTCAGAGCCATAAAATCATCCAGCATCGGGATGAATGCCCTGAGCTGATATGCGTCCAGCACGGTCAGCATGTTTTTGAGTAGATTTTTCCGCAGTGTCTCGGTAAAGTCCGCCGATAATTTTTTAAGGCCTTCCACGCCGATGCGCTGGTACTCTGCTGCGTCGCAAACAATGGCGTACAGCTCTGCGCATTTGCGGTACAGCAGCTTTCCCTCCGCGATGCCCATGTCGCTGAGTGCCTCGGTATAGCTGCCCTGTGTACGGCTGCCCCCAAAACCGGCAGCGGTATTGACGTAAACGACGATGTTGCCGTCGTACAGCGCCTTGAGGATGCCGTCCGGCTTCATCTTGTATCTATTTTGAAACTCCGCCGCGAATGCTTTGTTGCTGCGAAGCATCAAAAACAATGGTTTTAATGCGGCTCTGTCGTAGTGGTCCTGCAGTCCCTCGTAGAACATGGAAAGGAGCTCCCCGCCCATATCCTCACACAGGATGCCGCCGAGCAGCGCCGTGTGCTTTTCTTCCGCCTCGGTGCATAGATATTCGCACAGAAGCGCCTTCTCCGGTGTGCCAAGGCAAAATCCGAGCCCCTGCGCACCCTTCTCACCTGCAATGCGGTTGCCGCTTTGGTCCGTGAGATTGTATCTGCCCTCCGCAAAACCGAGGAACAGTTTTCTATAGCTATCGTCCAGAGTGAGCTGCCCGCTCCTGCGGGACTTCGCCTGTGCTCTGGCCGCTCTGATATGCTCTGCTGCTTTTTCGATGGAAGACGGTTGATACATTTTGCCTCCGTTCTGAATCTGCTTACCGGGTGATGCTCCGCAGTGTGCCCGAAATTGCCGCGGATTTTCCGCTGCATCGCAGGCTACTGGGTGATGCCCCGCAGTGCTTTCGGAATCTTCTGTGCCGCCTCGTTGATATCCTCGGCTGTCTCGCTGAGCGTCTGTGCGATGCCCGCAATCTGGCGGTCCATAATTTCCAGTATATGATTCACATTCTGCTCCATGCCTGTCTCAAAGCCTTTCAGGCTCTTGCTGATGTCGCCCTCGATGGAAGAAAGATTCGTCTTCATCGCGCCGGCCGCCTTGTCAAACGCCTCTCCGCAAAGCTGCATCGCACGGTTCGACTTCTCCATATTCTCGAGAAGCGCCGCGGCGTTTTTGCTGAGCGCGTCATCGCAGCTGATATATTTATCGGTCCATCCGCTCCGGAGCTTATCCAGATTGGTACACATATCGTCAATTTTCTTTTGGAGGCTCAAGGTGCCGCTGCTCTGAAGCTTCTCAAAGCCTGCGCCAAGCTCCTCGATGCGCTGTCTCATGCCTGCCAGCTCTGCCTTCTGCAGCTCGCCGTAATCCCTGCCAAACCCGTCAAGCATCTGCTTCAGCTCTGCCACAGTCCGGCTCTGGTCTGCTACCGCATCCGCGGTACCGGCGCCTATCTTCTCATACGCGGTATTCACCGCGCTCATGGTACCCTCCAGCTTGGTAAGCACTGCATCGTATTTCGCAGACATATCCCGGCTGATGGTGCGAAGCTCTTCCATGGTGCTCTTCTGCTCCCTGCCAATCTCCGCCAGCTGCGCTGCTTCTGCAGCCAGCTGCCCGGCCAGCTCCTGCTGTGCGCGGACATTATCCTGCTGCGCCTGCGTGAGCGCCTCCGCATCCGTCCTCATCGACTGTGCCAGCGCGGCAGCGTCCGCGTTCAGAGTCCCGAACACCTCG
>CAMALD010000259.1 GCA_945836355.1 uncultured Lachnospiraceae bacterium
ACTCTGCGTGGGCATCTGCCTTGTGATTGGCATTATCATCTGCATTGTGACGGCGCTGAGCCGGAAAAAATCGCCGGATGGCTGGTATGCGAAAAGCTGCGGTTACCGCATTACCCATGAGACCATCGGGAATGCCATCCGGTCGGAGGCATTATTCCTGCTGTTTTTTGCAGTCTGGTGTTATCTGCGCGCATTTAAGCCGGAGGCGTATGGCACGGAAAAATTTATGGATTATGGGTTTATGGCGATTATTGATCGATGTGAGTACATGCCGCCGGAAGACCTCTGGATGTCGGGAAAGAGCATCAACTATTATTATGTGGGACAGTATCTGGCGACCTACATGACAAAGCTTTCGGGTGTGGGTGTGGCATACGGCTATAATCTGATGCTTATGACCCTTGCCGCATTCGGGTTTACCATGCCGTTTTCCATTGCAAACAATCTGGTGCGCACCTGTCTGTCAGACCGCGGTCTGCGCATTCGCACGGAGGATGCAAAGCATATGGAGAAGCGTGCCAAAAGGGCCGGCGCGCGGCTGACTGCAATATTGCCTGGAATCGGCGGAATTGTGGCGGGACTGGCGGTTTCGATTGCCGGAAACATGCACTTCTTGTTTTTTCGGTATCTGGTGCCGGGAATGCAGCGGCTGGCAGGTTATGCGGAGGAGGATGTGGAAAAATTCTGGTTTCCGAATTCAACGCGCTATATCGGATACAATCCGGAGACCTCTGATAAAACGATTCATGAATTTCCGAGTTATTCGTTCATATTGGGAGATTTGCATGCGCATGTGATTAACATCATGTTTGTGCTGACGGTTTTGGGCATGCTGTTTGCATGGCTGCTGTACCGCAAGGAGAAGATGGATGAGTTGAGGCTGGGAGGAAGCGTAGGACGCAGTGCATTACTCAGGGAGACGTTACATCCGATGATACTTGTCTTGGGATTTTTTATCGGTATGTTTCACACAACCAACTTCTGGGATTTCCCGATCTATTTTGTGGTGGCAGGAGCAATTATACTGTTTTCCAATGCGGTTATCTATCAGTTCTCTTTGGATACGATTAAGCTGACCGCGTTGCAGGCTGTGGTTGTTCTGGTTATCTCCAAGCTTGTGAGCATGCCGTTCACCATGAATTTTGAGCAGATTTCGACACAGATTCGGCTCAATTATTACCGGACTCCGCTGCATCAGCTTGCAATTCTTTGGGGACTGCCGGTCATTCTGATTGCAATCTATCTGTGGGACCGCTATACCCAGCTGCAGAGGTTTGGCGTGCTGAGTGGGGTGCACTATGAGAACGGCGAACGTGTGCGCGACAATAAATATTCGAGAAAATCTCTTGGGGAGACGAAGGAAAAGGTCGTATTTCTTCCGGAGAAAAACAAACTGTTCCAGTTTATCGAGAACCTGCAGGTGACTGACTTGTTTCTGGTGACGATTGCGCTCTGTGCGATTGGTCTGGTGCTGATTCCGGAGCTGGTATATGTGAAGGATATCTATACCGGCGATTACAAGCGCGCCAACACGATGTTTAAGCTGACGTATCAGTCATACATTATGTTCGGTATCTGTATGGCATATATTCTGATACAGCTGATTGTGTTTGCCAGATCCTATTTTCAGAGAATTGCGGGCATTCTGCTTGCAGTATGCCTGTTGACCACCTTCGGGTATTTTGGGAATGCAACAAAAGCATGGTTTGGAGATGTGACTGACCGCAGCCGTTACCAGGGGCTGGATGCTACGTCGTTTCTTGCCAGGGAATCTGCACAGGATGCAGAAACCATTGCATGGATGAACGAAAATATTGAGGGGCGTCCTGTGGTGCTGGAAAGCTGGGGCGCAAGCTACAGCTTTCATGAGCGTGTTTCTGCCATGACCGGATTCCCTACCGTATTCGGCTGGCAGACACATGAATGGCTGTGGCGCAGCGATGCGACGGGAGGCTTTCCGGCTGTTGTGGATGAACGCCGGAAGGATGTCCTGGAAATCTATTTTTCGAATGATGAAGGCAGAGTGCGTGAGCTGGTCGAAAAATATGAAATCGAGTATATCTATGTCGGTAAAATGGAGCGCAGCTTCACACTGGATGATACGGTGAGCAGTGTTTACGACCAGATTGCTGAGGAGAGAGGCTTAGCGGAGAACATTAATGAAGAGCTGCTGCTTAGCCTTGGCGAAAAGGTATATGAGACGGAGCCGGATGGCAATCATCGGACAACCTATCTGATTAAGGTCAGTCATAACAGATAAGCGCAAAATCCGGCAGGAACAAAAAACTTCTGTATTGCATAAGATGATACAGGAGTTTTTTGTGTCTGAGAGGTAATAAAATGGAGAACAGTATTCTGTTTGCAAATGTGAGAGTGCTGCATGCGGCCTGTTTTGCACCGAATGTGAAAATACTGATAGGTAATCGGGAGATTGTGAAGGAGCTGTCCTTTGGCGCCGCTTCCGGATATAGCAGGCTTGGCGGAGGCTTTCGGCGGGTGAGCGTGCTGAGCGCGGCGGACGGCCGGGAAGTATTGAGTGATACTGTGTTCTTCCCGAACGGAAGCCAGTGGACGCTGGTGGTCTGCAACACGATGAACCGGCTGAAGCTGGTAGCGATGGAGGAGACGGACTGTAAGGCGGGGAAAGGGAAAGGGTGTATTCGTTTTGCCAATTTCAGTTTTGATGACGGACCATTTGACTTAATGAATGGTAAGATGAGTATTTTTTCCTGCGTGCAACCATGTATGTTTACCTCGGCTCTGCCTGCGGCTGCGGGCGATTATGAGCTGTGGCTGGCAAAATCGGAGGAGTGTCTGAGAGAATACACGGACGAGGCAGCCGCGCAGAATGCAGAGAATATGCTTGTGAAGCCGGAGCCCGCAGGGGATATTTTTTTGAGGGTCATTCCGGGGAGAAGGTACACGGTCTGTGTGCTGGGTACCTGCGGACAGGAGCTGCCATTGGAGATAAAAACGTTGGAATACTGATGATAAAGCAGAGTTTTCTTGAGTTTATACTTTAAAAATCTTGAATATTG
>CAMALD010000260.1 GCA_945836355.1 uncultured Lachnospiraceae bacterium
GGGAAAGACCGGAAATCCGAATCATATCCGAAAAGCTCTTCGGCTTTGTGTCGCGAAGCATCTGCATAACAAAGTCCGTACCGAGCTCCGGCAGACCAAGACTGCCCAGGTCGCATCCGCCGATATCGGCAGGGGTGATTCCAAGGGCATCCGTCCGTTCAAAAAGAGAAATCACCTTCGGGTCATCCATCCGGATTTTTTTGGCATCCAGCCCGGTAAAATCCTCAAGCACACGGATCATGGTCGGGTCATCGTGACCGAGAATGTCCAGCTTTAACAGGTTATGGTCAATCGAGTGATACTCGAAATGTGTGGTGATGATTTTTGTGGTCATATCATTTGCCGGATGCTGCAGCGGAGTAAACGAGTTGATATCTTCACCGTGCGGCAATACGACAATTCCGCCGGGATGCTGCCCGGTAGAGCGGCGAACACCCGTACAGCCGATGGAGATGCGCTCCATCTCCGCAGGACGCTGATGCTTATTGTGCTCTTCGTTGTACTTTTTTACAAAACCGTACGCCGTCTTGTCCGCCACCGTACCGATGGTTCCCGCACGGAAAGTATGCCCCTCACCGAAGATAACCTCGGTGTATTCGTGCGCTTTACTCTGATACTCTCCCGAAAAGTTAAGGTCGATATCCGGCTCCTTATCGCCGTTAAAGCCAAGGAAGGTCTCAAACGGTATATTGTGTCCGTCCTTTTTCAGCATTGCGCCGCACTGCGGACAGATACGGTCAGGCATGTCACAGCCGGAGCTCATCGCATATGGCTTCACCGCATCCGAATCGAAATCCGCGAAGTGGCATTCCGAGCAGTAATAATGCGGAGGCAGCGGGTTTACCTCTGTGATACCGGACATGGTGGCAACAAACGAAGAACCGACCGAGCCGCGCGAGCCGACCAGATATCCGTCCTCGTTGGATTTCCACACCAGCTTCTGTGCAATGATATACATCACGGCAAAGCCGTTCTTTATGATGGAATTCAGTTCATGCTCGAGACGTTTTTCCACCTGAGGCGGCAGCTCCGGTCCATAAATGGAATGTGCCTTCTCGTAGCAGATGCTCCGCAGCGTCTCATCGGAGTGCGGAATCACCGGCGCACACTTGTCCGGTCTTACCGGCGAGAGCTTCTCGATCATATCCGCAATCTTTGACGGATTGGTAATCACGACCTCCTCCGCTTTTTCCGGCGAAAGATAGCGGAATTCATTTAACATTTCCTCCGTGGTACGCATGTAGAGCGGTGCCTGATTATCCGCATCCTTAAAGCCCTTGGAATTCATGATAATCCTGCGGTAAACCTCATCCTCCGGATTCAGGAAATGCACATCGCAGGTCGCCACGACCAGCTTGTTGTATTTCTCACCATACTCGATGATTCGCTTATTGATATCAATCAGGTCATCCTCCGAGTTTACAGCCGTTGTCTTCGGATCGTCGATCATAAAACGGTTGTTTCCCAGAGGCTGAATCTCGTAATAATCATAAAACCGGCAGAGACGGTCGATTTCATCCGCGGATTCCCCGCGCAGGATTGCCTGATATAGTTCTCCCGCTTCGCACGCAGAGCCTACCAGCAGGCCTTCCCGGTATTTCGTGAGCATGCTCTTCGGAATGCGCGGGCTGCGCTGAAAATATTCCAGATGGGATGCCGAAACCATGCGGTACAGATTGATTCTGCCGATATCGTTGCGGCACAGAATGATGGCGTGGTACGGACGCATTTTTTTGATGATTTCCGGTGCAATTTGTGCGTTTTTATCAATATCCTCCAGCCTCTCGTAACCGCGTTCTTTCAGCATTTTAAGAAATTTCACATAGATTTCGGCGGTACAGCCGGCGTCGTCCACCGCCCGGTGGTGATTTTCCAGCGAGACGGAAAGCTCCTTTGCGACCGTATCCAGCTTAAAATTGTGCAGCTCAGGCAAAAGGACACGCGCCAGCCCCACGGTGTCTACGATGGTAAAATCGGTATCAATTCCGATATCCTTCGCATTTTTCGCAATAAACCCGGTATCAAATCTCGCATTATGTGCGACCCAAATACAGCCCTCGCAAAACTCCAGAAATTTCGGAAGCACTACATCCACCGTGTCAGCGTCCAGCACCATCTCATCGGTTATGCCGGTCAGCTTGGTTATTTCAAACGGAATCGGCACCTGCGGATTGATAAAGGTGGAAAAACGCTCCGTAATCACACCGTCTGCGACCTTCACGGCACCGATTTCAATAATCTTATCGTGCTGGTTGCTAAAGCCGGTCGTCTCGATATCGAACACCACCGCAGGGCAAAGCAGCTCCTGCCCCTTATCCGCGCGGACAATCTCCTGAAGATCATCCACCAGATATGCCTCAAGACCGTAGATAATCTTGAAATTTTTAGCTCTGGCAATGTCCTCCTCGCTTTTGAGTTTTTTGATGTCAATCGCATGATTGGCAACCGGGAACGCCTGTACTACGCCGTGGTCCGTAATCGCCACGGCGGAATGTCCCCAGGCAAATGCGGTCTTTACCAGATCCTCCGGCGAAACCACCGCATCCATATCGCTATACTTGGTATGTGCGTGCAGCTCAATGCGCTTAATTGTTGCATTGTCCTTTCGCTTCTGCACGAAATCCGGTATGGATTTCACGCCGACCACCGAGCTCAAAGCAATCTCATGGTCGTATTTATCATACATCGCCATCCCCTTAATCCGGATGAAGCTGCCTTCCTTCAGCTTTGCCGAAAGCTCCTCCTTCTGATCCGCAGTCACAAACAGCTTTGCAGAAATGGTGTCGGTAAAGTCGGTAAAGGAAAAAATGAACAGAAATTTTTCGTTTTTCAGCTCACGCACTTCCAGCTTAATGATTTTACCGCGCAGAATGACTTCACCAATCTCGTCCTGCACATCAGCAATCGGGATGTCCTCCCCTTCAAAGGCGCGTCCGTATATGTAGGACGGATCATTTGCAGGTAGCTCTTTTTTGCCGAATTTTGCTTTATTATAAGCACCGGAGCCATTGCCCCAGGAGCGGTTTTTCCA
>CAMALD010000261.1 GCA_945836355.1 uncultured Lachnospiraceae bacterium
TCACCGAAAGAACCGGTTTGGTTACCGGGTGCTTTGCCACAAAAATGGTACAGCAGTCCTCATAGGGCTCGATGGAGGTCTCAAACGTACCGATTTTCTGCGAAATCGTGACAATCTCCTGCTTATCAAAACCAATCAGCGGCCGGAATACCGGAAGGGTACACACCGCATTTGTGGCTAAAAGACTGTGCATGGTCTGGCTCGCCACCTGACCGATGCTCTCGCCCGTCACAAGGCTTAAGCAGTCATCCTTCTTTGCAAAATGCTCGGCAATCTTCATCATATATCGGCGCATAATAATCGTCAGCTCCTCATGCGGGCACTTCTCATAGATGTATAACTGAATATCAGTAAAATTCACCACATGCAGACGAATCGGCCCCGTGTAAGCCGAAATGATGCGCGCAAGATCTATGACCTTCTGCTTTGCGCGCTCACTGGTATAAGGCGGTGCGTGGAAATAGGTGGCCTCCATCGTCACGCCGCGCTTCGATATCATATATCCCGCCACCGGACTGTCGATTCCGCCGGACAGCAGCAGCATGGCCTTTCCACCGGTACCCACCGGCATGCCGCCCGGTCCCGGAATAATCTGCGAATAGACATAGGTCTGCGTGCGCACCTCCACATGCACACGCACCTGCGGCTCGTGCACATCCACCTTAAGCTCTGGAAAACGCTCCAGAAGATATTCTCCCATCTGTGCACAGATTTCCGGCGAAGTCATCGGATACTGCTTGCTGGCCCTTTTTGCTTCCACCTTAAAGGTGAAATGTCTATCCGGATAAAACTGTTCCATATAGTCTCCGGTTCCCCGGGTAATAGTATCCCATTCTGTGCTGTCAATCACTACAACCGGACAGATTCCCCAGACACCAAAAACTTTTTTCAGCGCCTCCACCGTTTCCTCATAGTCGAAATTCTCCGGACACTCCACAAAAATTCTGCCCTGCTCGCGCACCACCCGGTAATTACCAATCCGGTCCAGACCAAACTGCACCTGGTCGCGAAGCGCATTTTCAAAGAGATAACGGTTCTTTCCCTTTAAACCGATTTCCGCATACTTTATCAAAAAAGCTCTGTAAATATTGTTCTCCATGCCGGAGACCTCCAATCTGTTATTTTCTCACAAACCGCCGCAGCATCGGCAGAAGTTCAGCAAGCTGTGCCACAGCATAATCCACTTCCTGCATCTGTGTATATACCGAAAAGCTGAATCTCAGCGTGGAGTCAAGCAGTTTATTTGGCAGACCGATTGCCTGCAGGCTCGAGCTGATGCCCGGATGATTGGATGAACATGCCGACCCGGACGAGACATACACGCCGCGCTCCTCAAGCGCATGCAGCAGCACCTCACTGCGCACCCCTTCAAAGCTTACGCTAACAATATGAGGCGCGCACTGTCTTACATCCCCCGGAACCGCATTGACCGTAACACCCTCCAGCTTTGACACCTCCGCAATCAGATGCTCCTTCAGCTCATATAAATGCTGTCTCTTTTTTTCGTGTTCGGAATAGATTTCCTCTACCGCTTTTCCGAGTCCTGCAATGGCAGGTACATTCTCCGTGCCTGAGCGCATTCCCTTCTGTTGGCCGCCCCCGTAAATAATCGGGAGCACTCTCACCTTATCCCTTATATATAAAAATCCCGAACCCTTCGGTCCATGAATCTTATGCCCGCTCACGCTGAGCAGATCAATTCCTTCCCGTTTCGGGCAGATAATATACTTTCCATATGCCTGTATGCCATCCACATGAAACAGCACCGACGGCTTCTTTGCCTTTACTCTGGCTGAAATTTCCGCGATATCCTGCACTGCGCCAACCTCGTTATTCACATACATGACGGATACCAGAATCGTGTCTTCGCGCATCATCGCAAGAAGCTTTTCCGTCACCACATGCCCCATCTCATCCACTGGGGTAAAATCCACCTCAAAGCCCATATTCTCCAGAAAAATCAGCGGATTATGCACCGATGCATGCTCAAACTGAGTGGTAATGATATGCTTTCCCTGGCGCTGCATCGCAAGTGCCGCACCGATTAATGCCATATTGTTTGATTCCGTGCCGCCAGAGGTAAATACAATCTCCTTCGGCTCCGCCTTGAGCGACTTAGCAATGATTTCTCTGGCATTGCGCACATAGCGCTCCGCCTCCATCCCTTTTTTATGAAGGGAGGATGGGTTTCCGAAATCCGTCAGCAGGGTTTGCTGCATAATTTCGCAGACTCCCTCCGAAACCTTAGTTGTCGCCGCATTATCTAAATATGCTTCCATAATATCCTCACATTTCACCGCACTCAGGCTGTCTCAAACGCAAACATCAGCAGAGTAAGCGCCGCCAGACCCGCGGTCTCAGTCCGGAGAATTCTGTGTCCCAGCGTAATCGGTATTGCTCCCGCTTCCCTTGCACTTACAATCTCACTCTCCTCGAAGCCGCCCTCCGGTCCGATAAAAATTCCCACCGAGCGCACCTTTTTCTCCTTAAGCTCCTGCAGCACCGCTCTGGTACGGTCAATTCCCTCTTCCTGTTCATAGGGTACCAGCACCGCATCCAGTCCTGCTGCCTCCTGTAATGCCTGTGCATAGGATACCACCGGTTTTACCTGCGGTATCACGCCGCGCATGGACTGCATTGCCGCCGCTCTCGCGATAGACTGCCAGCGCTCCCTCTTTTTTTCCTCTTTTTTTGGGTCCTCCAGTCTGACAATGGTGCGGTGCATCATCACCGGCACCACCTCCGCCGCGCCCAACTCCACCGCTTTCTGAATAATCAGCTCCAGCTTGTCCTTTTTGGGCATGCCCTGATACAGCACCAGCTTTACCGGCAGCTCCGTCTTCGCTGTCTGACTCGAAAGAATCCGCGCGCGCACCTGATCGCGGTCAAGCTGCAGCAGACTGCAGCGGTAATCCGTTCCCCGTCCGTCGCAAACCGTAATCTCCTCGCCCTCATGCATGCGGAGAACGTTGCGGATATGATTATTATCTTCTCCGGTCAGCACAATTTCTTCCTCACCGATT
>CAMALD010000262.1 GCA_945836355.1 uncultured Lachnospiraceae bacterium
GTCATGAGGGAAAACATCAGCGGCATCCGTGTGATTAAGGCATTGTCCAAGACGGATTATGAGTATGACCGGTTTCGTAAAAGCAATGCGGAGCTTGCGGAAAATGAGTTTCAGGCAGGAATTACGATGGCGCTTTCCAGCCCGCTGATGAATCTGATTTTAAATCTAGGTCTGACTGCAATTGTGGTGGTGGGGGCATACCGTGTCAACGCAGGTGCTTCCCTGCCCGGCAAGATTGTAGCGTTCCTGTCCTATTTTACCATGATATCCATGGCGATGATGACCATCACCCGTGTGTTTGTGGATATATCGAAGGCAGTGGCGAGCGCAAACCGTATTGCGCTTGTGCTGGATGCAGGGGATGAGCTGCCGGTATTTGAGGAGGAAACAGGAAAGAGCGGAGCACCGGGGAAAGAGGAAGCAGTGCCGCGAATCTGCTTTGAAAATGTGTCTTTTGGATATAATGCGCAGGATGGGCAGGAGGAAAAGCTTTGCCTCAAGGATATCAGCTTTACCGTTATGCGGGGGGAGAGTATAGGAATCCTTGGGTCGACGGGAAGCGGCAAGACAACCCTGATTAATCTACTGATGAGGTTCTACGATGTGAATGCGGGGAAGGTGTACGTGGATGGTAAGGATGTGCGCAGCTATAAGCCGCAGAAATTGCGCGAAAAATTCGGTGCCGTCTTCCAGAATGATACGGTATTCCATGCAACACTGGCAGAAAATATCTGCTTTGGCAGAGAGGTGGATGAGACCAAAATGGAACAGGCGGCAAAGGATGCCTGTGCCTATGATTTTATACAGGAAAAGGATGGTACCTTCGCATATGAAGCGGCGATTAAGGGCGCAAATCTGAGCGGCGGTCAGAAGCAGAGGCTGCTGATTTCACGTGCACTGGCAGACGCACCGGAAATTCTGGTGCTGGATGATTCCTCGTCGGCGCTTGATTATAAAACCGATGCAAAGCTACGCCGGGCAATCCGCGAGTATTACAGCGACACCACGATTGTAATGGTGGCGCAGCGCATCAGCTCCCTGATGGGGCTTGATCATATTTTGGTGCTGGAGGAAGGGCGGACAATCGGTTACGGAAGCCATGAGGAGCTGCTTCAAAGCTGTGAGGTGTACAGGGAAATCTATGAGTCACAGATGGGCAGCATGACCGGGATGGAGGCGTGAAGAGACGAAAAATTCCGGGGCAGATGTATGCTGCTTCAGGAATAACTCTTTATCAGAGGAGGAAGAAACAATGGCTTTAGGTATGGGAGGCCAAAAACAATTTAGCACGGCGAATGCAGGGAGAAAGGAAAATCATAAACCGCAGGACGCAAGAGGGACACTCAAAAAGCTGTGGGGCTACCTCGCGCATTACCGGTATCTTTTGCTGCTGGCACTGATACTGACCATCACCGGCAATCTTCTGGCTCTGGTCGGACCGAGTCTTTCGGGAAAAGCCATCGATGCGATTGAGCCTGGCAGGGGTGCGGTGGATTTCAACACGGTATTTCACTACGTGCTGCTGATGGTAGTTTTTTATGTGGTGTCATCCTTGTTTTCCTATCTGCTGGCGGTAGTGATGCAGACCATCAGCCGGCGAATGGCAAGACAAATGCGCGATGATGTGTTTGCAAAGCTTCTGTCCCTGCCGGTAGGATATTTTGACACCCATTTATCCGGCGACATTATCAGCAGGGTTTCTTATGATATCGACGTCATCAACACATCGCTTTCTACGGATTTGATACAGGTGTGTGCAAGTGTGATTACGGTAGTCGGGTCCTTTGCAATGATGCTTTCCATCGAACCGAAGCTGATTCTGGTTATGGTGGTCACCATACCGATGTCGATTTTTTATACCAAATATATGGCCGGCAAGACCAGACCACTGTTTCGTGTGCGCTCCGCAAAGCTCGGAGAGATGAACGGATATGTGGAGGAGATGGTAAGCGGGCAGAAGACCATTGCCGCGTATGCGAGAGAGGAGGTCATCTCGGGGCGTTTTGACAAGATCAACCGTGAGGCGGTGGACGCCTATTATAAGGCGGATTATTATAGCTGCCAGACCGGGCCTACCGTGAATTTCATCAATAATCTTTCCCTTACCCTTGTGACTGTGTTCGGCGCTTTATTGTATCTGTACAATCAGATTACGCTGGGCAACATTTCGTCCTTTGTTCTGTACTCGCGGAAATTTTCCGGACCGATCAATGAGGTGGCAAACATAATCAGCGAGCTTCAGTCGGCGCTGGCAGCCGCCGAGAGGGTGTTCCGTCTGTTGGCGGAGGAATCCGAAGCCAAAGATAAAGAGGACGCACAGGTGCTGGATAACGTCAAGGGCGAGGTGCAGATGTGTGATGTGTCGTTTGGTTATCAGCAGGACAAAATCATATTAAAGCAGCTTTCGCTTAAGGCGGAAAAGGGCAGTATGACTGCTATTGTGGGTCCTACGGGAGCAGGAAAGACCACGATTATCAATCTGCTGATGCGTTTTTATGATGTGGATGACGGGAAAATCTATGTAGATGGAATCGAAAACCGCGATGCGACCCGCGAGAGCCTGCGTAAGGCCTACGCCATGGTGCTGCAGGATACCTGGGTGTTCGGCGGTACAATTTATGAAAATATTGCCTACGGAAAACCGGACGCAACGATGGAGGAGGTTGTTGCTGCGGCAAAGGCAGCACATATTCATTCGTATATCATGCGGCTGCCAAAGGGCTACGAGACTGTGCTTACGGAGGACGGGATAAATATTTCTAAAGGGCAGAAGCAGCTTCTGACCATCGCACGCGCGATGCTGCTGGATGCAAAAATGCTGATTCTGGATGAAGCTACATCAAATGTGGATACCCGCACCGAGATTCGGATACAGAAAGCAATGCGACACCTGATGGAAAACAAAACCTGCTTTGTAATTGCACACAGGCTTTCCACAATACAGAATGCAGACCGGATTTTGGTCGTTGACAAAGGAAATGTGGTGGAGCAGGGAAATCATGAGGAGCTG
>CAMALD010000263.1 GCA_945836355.1 uncultured Lachnospiraceae bacterium
CGAATGAAAATACAGGATATACCAAAGGACGAACGACCTTATGAAAAATGTGAACGGATGGGGACAGCGTCTCTGTCGGAGGCAGAGCTTTTAGCTGTCGTGCTTCAGACGGGCACGCGCGAGGAATCCTCCCTGGCTCTTGCCAGAAGAATCCTGCAGACCGGCCGGGAACCGGGTTTGTCCGGTCTTGCCCGCATGTCATACCGCGAACTTACCGCCATAAAGGGAATCGGCAGGGTCAAGGCGATTAAGCTTCTGGCTATTTTGGAGCTCGCACGAAGAATGACGAGGCAGAGTGCCTGCAAAAGGCTGGCAATGAATTCCCCCGAATCCATTGCGGAGTATTATATGCAGACCCTTCGCTTTTTGGAGGTGGAGCATGTTTATGCGTTGTTTTTTAACACCAAATGCCAGTTTTTAGGCGACCGCCGGATGACGATCGGCACAGTCAACACCTCCCTGCTTTCACCGAGGGAGATTTTTATCGAGGCATTAAGACGGCAGGCGGTCAATATTGTAATGGTGCATAATCATCCGAGCGGCGACCCGGAGGCAAGCAGTGAGGATATTGCAATCACTTCACAGATCGCCAGAGCCGGAGCCCTTCTGGATATTGAACTGATGGATCACATTATCATTGGTGACAACCGTTATTTCAGCTTTCGGGAGAACGGCTGCATTCCATTTGATTCTTGAGCATTGCTGTATTTATAAAGGATATGTCAAAACGTAAGGAAGGATGAAAAATATGTCAGGCAAAGTATTTGGAATTGATTTCGGTACAAGCACACTTAAGATATATAAGAAAAACGAGGGCGTCATCTTTGATGCCAAGAATATTATTGCGGTTGCCAACGGTTCACAGGTGATTGCAATCGGTGATGAGGCTTATGAGATGTTCGGAAAGGCACCAGCCAATATCCTGGTGGATTATCCGGTAAAGTGCGGTGTCATTGCCGATATCGCCAATATGCTTTCCCTGCTTAATCTGGCATTTGACAAGCTCTCAAAGGAATACGGAAAAATGAACGGGGCAGAGTTTCTGGTTGCGGCACCTACCGATATTACCGAGGTGGAAAAGAGAGCCTTTTTTGACCTGGTTTCCAGTTCCAATGCAAAGGCGAAAAAGGTGCGCATTGTGGAGAAACCGATTGCAGACGCACTCGGCGCGGATCTTGATGTCATGACAGCCAGAGGCGTTATGATTGTCGATATCGGAGCTGACACGACCGAGGTTTCCATCATTTCACTCGGCGGTATCGTTTTGAGCAAGCTGATACCGGTCGGCGGCAATAAGATGGACGAGGCAATCATCCTTAATGTAAAGAAGACCTACAATCTGATTATCGGGCAGAAGACGGCGGAAACCATCAAAAAGCAGCTTGGCTGCGCGCTTGCGCCACAGCAGGAGCGCACCATCCGGGTTTACGGACGCGATGTGCTCTCGGGTCTTCCGATTGAGAAAGAAATTTCTGCAAGCTTTGTGTATGAGACCATATCCGAATATATGCACAGCATCATTGATGCCGTCCGCATTATTCTTGAAAAAACTCCGCCGGAAATCTCCTCGGATATTATTGATTCCGGTGTCTATCTGACGGGCGGCTCGGCTAACATCCGCGATCTTGACCGCCTGATGGCACAGGAAACTGAGCTGGATATCAATATCTGCGAGGATTCTGCCAACACCGTAGTCAAGGGACTTGGCAGAATCATCGAAAACAGCAAGCTTTCTTCTCTGGCGCTGACCTTGAAACAGACATATTATGGAGGCTGATAACGCATGAGGCGTAAAAAGAAAATCAAATTTTCACTGCGCCCGAAGCATCTGCTCTATGCACTTTTGTTTCTCTGTGTGATGCTGATCTATTTGTCATACCAGTATGCGGACTGGTTTATGCCGCTGAAAACCGGCGTGGGCAGCCTGGTTACACCAATGCAGAACGGTATCAATACCATCGGTGTGTATCTGACAGAGAAGGGACAGCTTCTGGAAAGCAAGCGCAGTCTGCTTGAGGAGAATGAGAGGCTGAAGAAGGAAATCGCCAGCCTGCAGATGCAGAACAGTATTCTTGTCTCGGACGGCTATGAATTATCCGCCCTGAGAGAGCTGTATGAAGTGGGCAGAAAATATGCGGACTACCCGATGGTTGCTGCAAGCGTAATCAGCAAGGACAGTAACAGCTATTACAATTCCTTTGTGGTAAACAAGGGGGCGCAGGACGGCATCAAAAAGGATATGAACGTGATTGCGGGCAACGGTCTGGTCGGAATTGTTACGGAGGTCGGAAAAAACTATTCCCGCATCCGTGCAATTATTGATGACACCAGCTATGTCAGCGGAATGTTCCTGAAAACAAACGATACCTGCGATGTCAAAGGGGACATTGAAGCGATGGCGGACGGACATATTCTCGTTGAGGCAATCAATCTGCACGCCGAGGTGGAAGAGAACTACGAGGTGGTCACTTCCTATATCAGCGATAAATATCTTCCCGGCATTCTAATCGGATATGTAAGCAATATCGAGATTGATGCAAGCAATATGGCAAAGCGTGCTTATCTGATGCCGGTTGTGGATTTTGAACATATTGAAAATGTACTGATTATCACGCAGCTAAAAGAAAAAATGGAAAGTGAGTAAGGGGAAAAGCTGTGATTCGTTGTATCCTTGTTTCATGTGAAATCTTATTTTGCTATCTGCTGCAGAGTTCGGTTTTTCCGTACTTTGAACTGGCCGGAGTGGTGCCGGATATGCTCCTGATTCCGGTTGTTTCCACTGCCTTTTTTTGCGGACAGAACGCAGGGCTTGTCACCGGTTTTTTTGCAGGATTGTTGATGGACTTCTGTATGGGGGATATCGTCGGACTGGTTGCTGCATTTTCTATGATTAGCGGTTTCCTGAACGGATATGCGGTAAAAATTTTTGTCCGGGAAGATTATTTGCCGCCGGTTGGAATGATTGCGGTCAGTGAATTTGTATACAGGCTGTTTT
>CAMALD010000264.1 GCA_945836355.1 uncultured Lachnospiraceae bacterium
GCAGACCTTTATCGATGTGACTCATCCGAAGACAGGACCGTTTGTGTGGGAAAAGGTGAAGAAGAATTATTTTGATAAGGGGATTCACAATTTCTGGCTGGATGAGGCGGAGCCGGAGGTGCACCCGCAGCAGTATTCCAATCTGAAGCTTTATGCCGGCAACGGCGCGCAGACGGCGATGCTGTATCCGTATTATTACAGCAAGCTTTTTTATGACGGTCTGAAGGAGGCGGGAGAGGAAGATATTATCCTGTTGACCAGAGCGGCATATCCGGGCACCCAGAAGTTCGGCTCGCTGGTATGGAACGGCGATATTCCGTCAACCTTCGATGCGCTGCGCATGAGCGTCAAAACAGGCTTGTCCATGGCTATGTCTGGGATACCGTGGTGGAACAGTGATATCGGCGGATTTCATTCGGGCGATATTCAGAGTGATTATTTCAGAGAGCTTATCGTGCGCTGGGCTCAATTTGGCGTATTCTGTCCGGTTATGAGACTTCACGGTGCCAGACTGCGCACTCCGGGTCAGCCGGAACGTCATCCGGGCGTAAAAGAGCGCAGCGGCGGTGATAATGAGCTTTGGAGCTTTGGCGAGCGCAATTATGAAATCTTAAAAAAGCTGGTTGAGCTCAGAGAGCGTTTAAAGCCGTATATCTGCCATTATATGGAGCTGGCGTCGAAGGAGGGAACGCCAATAATGCGTCCGATGTTCTTTGATTATTACACCGATGAAACCTGCTATTTGCTTGAGGACCAGTATATGTTCGGCGAGGACATTTTGTTTGCCCCGATTACCGAGCAGGGCTGCACTTCGCGCAAGGTATATCTGCCGGAGGGAAGCTGGCAGGATGTGAACAGCAAAGCGGTTTATGAAGGAAAGCAGTGGCTGGAATGTGAGGCTGAGCTGGATAAATTTATCGCCTTTGTGAAAGAGGGCAGCAGGGTGGCAAAGGTGTTTGAAGCTTAATCAGCCGGTCGCAAAGCGGTTTTTTAAAATGGCTCGGATTGACAGGAAGGCGCACGGGAAAGAGCAAGGTATGGCATATTTAAAGGTATATACGGAAAAAGCGGTGAAGGATCGATATCCGAATTCACTTGCGAACAGTGTACATTTTGCATACAGCGAGGACGGAAAAGAATATCATCCGCTGAATCAGGGCTATGGAATGCTGTTTGCAAAGGCAAAGATTTGTGAAAACAATACAATCGCAGAGCGTGGGGTACGCAATCCGGGGCTTACAAAGCGAAAGGATACCTATCTGATATTCGCGCAGCCGGTGGACGCACAGGGCAATCCGGTGAGCGGGGAAACCTGTATTGTCTGGAGGACAAAGGATTTTGTCGAATTTGACGAGCAGGAAACGGTGGCATGGGATGAAATGCTGACAGAGGATGACGGGCAGGCAGAATCGTTGCCGGGAAGTCAGGCGCAGGACAATACCGGGCAGTTGACAGTTGCGGAAATTCCGGATGATATTCTAAAAAGGGTGAAAAACCGCTGGCTTCCGCTTCGGAGCGAGAGAGTGGAATTGCCGCAGAACCTGTGTCTTAAGGATATGCACGAGTTGTCGGGAATACAGGCAAACGTCATCTATTCGGATGGTTCGGCTGCGAAGAAATGTGTAGCGTGGAGCGAGAATACTTTGACCGCGCTGGGAGACGGCAGATACAGGATAAAGGGCAGTATTAAGCCGGTGGAAACCGGTTTCCCGCTGGCGCCGGGGTATGCGGATCCGGTCATCTTCTCCTGGGAGGGGGAGTGGTATTTTCTTGCGACTAACGATAATGTGAATGATGTCGGGCTCTTTGTGCGGCGCGCCCATACCGTGGACGGTCTGTTTGCGGCAGGGGTGAAGGAGTACTGCATTCTGCCTTATGATGAATCGCGTGGCTTCTGCCAGACCTTCTGGGCACCGGAATTTCATGTGATTGGCGGTGAGCTTTACATCCTGTTTGCGGTCAGCGGCAAACAGTGGGGACCGCAATGCCACATGATGCGGTTGAAGAAGGGCGGTCAGATTGTAAATGCGGCGGACTGGGAAGAGCCAATTCGCGTACTGCGGGCAAATCAAATGCCGCTGACTGCGGACGGAATCAC
The DNA here is from genome assembly GCA_945836355.1 of uncultured Lachnospiraceae bacterium. Lineage (GTDB taxonomy): Bacteria > Bacillota > Clostridia > Lachnospirales > Lachnospiraceae > RGIG4057. Next base: position 2,099 of record CAMALD010000264.1, read on the forward strand.
ATTGGATATGACTTACTTTCAGGCGGGGGGAAAATCCTATGTCTGCTGGTCGTACCGGTATGGAATCGGGACGCCGGAGGATACCGGTTCCATGCTTTATATTGCCACCGTCGGGGAGAAGCAGCCGTGGGTGCTGACCAGTGAACCGGTGCTGCTTTCCAGACCGTTATACGGCTGGGAGAATAACAGCGGTACCATCAATAATGAGGGACCTTATGCGTTGCTGCTTGATGATAAGATTTATATGGCATATTCCGGCGGAGATGCCTGCGGGTATTATTATGCGGTCGGGTATCTGACAGCATCGGCGGAAGATGACCTGCTAAATACGCAGAGCTGGAAAAAGCTTACTGCACCGGTGCTCCATTCCCTGTCCGTGCCGGGGATTGCAGGCCCGGGACATAACTCCTTTTTCCGGGATGAGGCGGGAGAGCTGATGATTGCCTATCATGCACAGGAACGGGATAAATATTTTAAGAGGTGCAGCGCATACCATCGTGTACATATTGCCGGGAGCGGATTCCCGATGTTGAATGTGGTGGGAGAGCGGGAGGTCGCAGATAATTTACGGGAAGTGGAGCTGGAGTTTCGCACGGAACAAGACCTCCGATTTTCTGTAATGACAGAGCATTGAAAAAATACGAATACTCAAGAAGCAGACAGCTTGAGTTTTCGCATTTTGTATCCGTGTTTCCCGCTGCTGTGTGCCGGAGGTTTGTTCATTGCAGGCTTGCTCTCACTTGTTCCTGATTTTTCAGGATGTTTTGACGCATTTTCTGACAAGTGACGCGCCGGTCGCAATGCGTCATCCATGACGCTGCTCCCTGATTTGTCCATCCGGGACAAATCGCGCTGAAAGTATACAAAACATCCGAAAAATCTAAGAACCGTT
>CAMALD010000265.1 GCA_945836355.1 uncultured Lachnospiraceae bacterium
TTCACCCTTTCACCCTCTCAATAGCATTGGAATTTCCCCTGCAATGCGCTTCTTATTACCTCTATTGTACCACAATCCATCCCATAACACAATCCTCATCTACCGCAGTTTCCGCGCACAACAAAGCAGGCGGACTGCCCCGCCTGTCCGGGTGCAGTCCGCCTGCTTTCCTTTCCGTGAAACTCTCCTCCCACGGATGTTATCTGATTAATCGCGTTTTGTCAGGAACACGCCCGCACATATTGCAGTGCAGGGCGCTACCGTCACCAGCCCAAAGCTTCCGACGATGGTGTCCAGAATTTCCGCTGCGACATATTTGTAATTCAGAATATTATCCACCGGATTTCCCTGCGCCATAAAGACCATCAGTAATGCGATGTAGCCGCCGGAATATGCCAGCAAAAGTGTCGTCGTCATCGTCCCCATCGCAGCCCGCCCGACATTCATGCCGGACCGGATAGCCGCACGCCTTGTGATATCCGGACATTTGACTACCACCTCATGTACGGCACTCGTAATATCCACCGCCAGATCCATCATTGCGCCGGAGGAACCGACAAAGATTCCCGCAATAAAGATTTGTGTCAGATCCAGGTATTCAAACCCTGCATATAACAGACTCTCCGAATAGGGCATCACCGCTCCGTGAATTTTCAGGAGATAGGTAAATATGCCTCCGAGCACAACCGTTACCAGTATCCCGAGCAACGCTCCGGAGCCTGCCGCGAGAAGCCGACGGTCGATACCATAGACAAGCGAGATAATCAGGACGGTCAGTGCAATGGTAATCACAATGCCCAGCACAATCGGATTCGCTCCGTTCAGGTATCCCGGCACCAGCACCTTCCAAATCATTAGTATCGTAATGACAAAGGAATAAATTGCCCGAAATCCGGTTTTCCCTCCAAAAAGAATCAGGAACAGAGCAAACAATGCAATCAGCAGCACTTCCCAACCGATACGGAAATGGTCCACCATAAGAATATAGCGGATTTCCTCGCCCTCATACTCGACCACAACATAGGCAGTATCCCCCACATTGTACAGCTTATCGGATTCCAGAGAGCCCTTCAGCAGATTGACACCGGTAACCGTCTGACCGCGAAATCTGCCATCCAGCAGCTTGAGCTCGCAGGACTGCTCCCCGGTCCGGATGAGACCGGTATCAATGATTGCACTGTTGTTGACCGAGAGCACCTTTGCCCTGCTGCGGTCCGCCCCCTGATAATTTTTTGCGCCTTCATAGCCGGTCGGAATCAAAACCAGAACAATTGCCAGCAATATACATAGTGCTTCTCTTTTCAAAATAAACCTCTTCTATCCTCTTACTGAATATCTAACAGGGCAGCCAGCTTCCGGTATACCTCTGTATTGTCGTAGTATCCGTTAAAGCTCTCCGCTCCGGTTCCCTGTGCCAGTACTGCTACCGGAAGACCGGTATGGGAGGTGGAGGTAAAGCTGACACCCGATTTATTGTTCAGAATGTGGGTCAGTGTTACCGACAACGGCTGGTATCCGCCGTACAGCTCGTAGACCTGCTGCGCATTTCCCGCCTTGGTGTTCTTGCCCATTTGACGGTTATATGCTGCCTGAAGCTTCTCCATCTCATACTCCGTCAGAATCAGCCTTGCATCCGTCGTCTCCGTCGCATTTTCCGGAGCTACCAGGCCAAACAGCTTTTCCACATCTCTTAACACCTCTTTAAAGGATGCATTGTTCTCCTTGTACTTTGCAGCATATTCTGCATCATACAATGTATATGAAATCTTCTGGTTCTTGAGGTTCTCAAGGAAGGTATCATACTTGGTTGTGACAAAGCCGATGGTAAGACCGCCGGTTTCATGGTCGCCGGTTACCACAATCAGTGTCTCGTCCTTGTGCTCCTCGTAAAAGTCGATAGCCACCTGCACTGCGTCTGCAAATGCCAGAACATCATTTACGGTGCTTGCAGCATCATTGGCATGGCATGCCCAGTCAACCTTGCCACCCTCAACCATCATAAAGAAGCCATTCTCATTGTCCAGAACCTCAATACCTTTCTCGACGTAATCAGCCAGTGCCCATTCCTTTTCTTCGCGGTCAAGCTCATAGCTTAATGCACCGGTACCTACCTCCGGCTGTTCTGTGATAAGGATAACCTTGCCATCTTCAGCTGTCACCTGCTCTGCCTCCGCCTGCGTTGTCACTACCTTGTAGCCGCCCTGCTCTGCAACATCATGAATGTTTCCGATGTAGCCATCTCCATCCGTCACCTTGTTGCAGATAAACTCACCGCCGGCAAAATATTCGAATCCGCTTGCTACCAGCTCCAAACCAATCTTGTAGTAATCATTTCTGGATTTCTGATGCGCATAGTATGCAGCAGGAGTGGCGTGGTCCAGATTCACCGAAGTAACGATGCCCACCTTATAGCCAAGCTGCTCCTTCACCTTTTCCGCAATCGTCTCATACGCCACGGTACCGCTCTCATCCATATTAATCGTGCCGCTGTAGGTCTTAAAGCCGGTCGACAGCGAGGTGGCGGTGGATGCCGAATCCGGGCAGAAGGAGGTGGAATCGTAGGTGATTGCCGTACCGACACCCTCAAACTTCATAAAATTCAAATACTCATTGCCGTCGAGCACTGCCGGATACTGTTTTTTCAATGCCGCCTGCTCGTCATCGTCTGCAAGCGCACCTAGATAGTCGGATGCCAGCTGAATCTGCGGATAGCTTAAGCCATCACCGATGAACATAAATACATACTTCGGAGCTTCCGTGTTGCCTGCCACATAGGTCGTGCCGTCTCCATCCTCCGCGCGCAGTGTGCTTCCCGGAAAGATTTTTTCTCCCGCAATTGCCGCACCGAGCAAAACTGCCGCTGACATCGTTACACACAAGGAACGTTTTACTAGATTTCTGATTTTCATTTTTACCTCTTTTCCGCATACGCAGGCTCTCCTGCCATGCTGTTTTGATATATTTTTACAGGTTACCCTTCTTG
>CAMALD010000266.1 GCA_945836355.1 uncultured Lachnospiraceae bacterium
GAGTTTTAAAGAAAAAGATGGTATAATCAATCATTAGGACAATGGCAAAGACAACTTAGGAGTATATCATGAGAAGGAAAACAGACAAGGACACGGAAGAAATCCGGGAGCTAAAAGGGGACCGGAAAATGATTCAGGCAAGGAAATCCCGCATTCGTTTCAGAATATTGGACCGGATTTTTCTTACCTATACCAAGATTCTATTGAAAACCTGCAAATTTGAAATAGAAAATAAAGGGCTGTTCCGCAACGGAATCATGTTTGGATTCTGGCATGAGGACTGCTATTCGATGGAGCTGGTGCTGGATGAATTATCCAAGTCATATCAACACATATGTGCGGTGGTGACAGCCAGTACCAGAGGAGACTATATCGAAGATACCCTCCGCCATAATGGCGGAGAGGCACTCCGAATCCCGGACGGCATGGAGATGAAGACGGCCTTTAAGCAGATACTTGAGGCTGTCAAAAAGCCGGAGCTCACAATGGCAATCGCCTTTGATGGACCTTCCGGACCGTATCGTGATGCCAAAAAGCTTTTGTTCATGCTCGCCAATGAATCCGGCAAAGAGGTGGTGTATGCACATTTTACCTACAAACGTGTTTTTCGTTTGAAAAAACGCTGGGATAACTATGTGATTCCGCTTCCTTTTGCAAGAGTGACGGCACAATTTGAGAGCCTTGGCTATATTGACCGGGCAAAGCTTTCCTCATTTGAGGAATGGAAGGGTGAGATTCAGTTTTAAATATGCAGTGTATGAATGCTGTAATCAAATATCTACCCTGACAAAGTGAATGAGACAGCTCGTGAAGTCGCCCCAACTCTCCGGCATCTGGATGCCGGCATACATCAACACATCGCCGCAAAAGCGCTCCTTTGTGTCCTCGTTCTCGTAGACGGCCGAAGCGTTAAGCCCCTTCAGGCGGATGCGGCGCGACTTAAAGTTGGCGCGGTGCAAAACCTCGACATAGGTTACTAAGGCTTCGGAAGCATCCTTTGCCACCACCTCGTAGCAGTCGTACTGATGGTTCTCGGAATAATTGGCGAGACGGTAATAATCGCCGGTGCGGATCAGATCATTGTACTTGTGATACATAGCAACCTGTCCCGGGATGCTGTCCCGGTCAGCCTGAGGAATGCGGGTGACATCAAGCTCATAGCCGAAGGTACCTGCCAGGGCAACCTCACCGCGGGTCTTAAACGGCGTGGTGCGTCCGACGGAATGGTTCGGACAGTCGCTGACATGAGCGCCCATAGTGCTGAGCGGATATATCATCGAGGTGCCTTCCTGAATCAGGAGCCGCTCGATGGCATCGGTGTCATCCGAGCACCAGATCTGCGGGCTGTAGTAAAGCATGCCGGCATCAAAACGTGCACCGCCTCCCGAGCAGTTTTCAAGCAGCAGATGAGGAAAATCGGTAATCAGTCGCTCCTGCATTTCGTATACGCCGAGCATATAGCGGTGCGAGAGCTCGCCCTGACGGTCGGCATCCAGACAGAAGCTGCCCAGGTCACAGAGAGGGCGGTTCATATCCCATTTAACATATTCGATGTTCGCGGACTGCAATATGCCCTTTACCAGACCATAAACATAATCGCGCACCTCCTTGCGCGAGATGTCCAGTACATACTGGTTTCGGCAGCGGCCGGCAGTGCGGTCCGGAACCTGTATTGCCCAATCAGGGTGCGCGCGGTACAAATCGGAATCAGGGGAAATCATTTCCGGCTCAAACCAGATGCCGAATTTCATACCAAGCTTATTTACCTCATCCACCAGAGCCTTTAATCCGCCGGTGATTTTAGACTCATTTACCTTCCAGTCTCCCAGGGAGGTGTTATCGTCGTTGCGGCAGCCAAACCATCCGTCATCCATGACGAGCATTTCAATGCCGAGAGAGCTTGCCGCCTTTGCGATAGAGAGCAGCTTTTCTGTATTGAAATCGAAATAGGTTGCCTCCCAGTTGTTAATCAGAATCGGACGTTTTTTGTTTTTGTATTCGCCGCGAATCAAATGATTGCGGTATAAATCGTGGAAGGTGCGTGTCATTTTGCCGAGGCCTTCGTCGGAATAGACCATGACTACCTCCGGGCAGAGGAAGGTTTCACCGCGCTCCAGCTTCCAGGTGAAATTCTCCGGGTTGATTCCCATGACCATGCGGACGGTATCAAACTGGCAGCCCTCCGCCTGTGCGACAAAGTTGCCTGAATATACAAAATTCATGGCGTATACCTCGCCGGCATCCTGGGTGGTGTCCGGGGTTACCACAGCGAGGAAAGGGTGCTCCTGCTGGCTGGATTCACCGCGCAGGGAGGAGATGCTGTGCCTGCCGCCGGTCAGCGGGCGGCGCACGATATGGCGCTCGCGCGCCCAGCTGCCGTGCAGGGTGATATACTCGTAATCCGGCCCGTCAAGCTGGAGACAAGCCGAGAGAGCTTTCTTGAGGAATAGGTTTTGATTTCCGCGGTTGGTAATGCGTACGCTGCGCGTAATCGCATCGACATCCTCGAACACGCTGTAGACCAGTACCACTTCCAGATTGAGAATCGGATCGATACAGGTCAGCTCCAGAGTGCTGCACTCGTCTTTGGCGCCGAAGGTGGCAGGCAGGCCGTCTAAAGAAGGTTTTCCTGCATAGATTTTGTGGGAGCGGTAGCTCAGCGAGCAGACCTCCTGACCGGACTCGCTTAGTACCTTGAGGCAGCTTTCACGAAAATCACCCACGCCGTGTGTTGAATACTCAAAAGGAAAGGTATCACAAAAGGAAACCCGTTCCCGGTTGTTGACGGACGGAGTCATCGGATTTTCGTTAAGACGCATGAGATGGCGGACATTAGCGCTGGAAAGCTTTTTCCCATAATAAGCATGTCCGATGTAATCGCCATCATCCACGAGGGCAAGGATGTAGCTGGTAGTTCTGGTATCAAGCTGAAATACTTTTTCGTTTTCAAAATACTGTATTCCCATAGTGATTAAGCTCTC
>CAMALD010000267.1 GCA_945836355.1 uncultured Lachnospiraceae bacterium
ATAAACGCAGGAAGAATATTGGGCTACCTGCGCAAAGTAGAAAAATATGCAGACAGCCGCTTCGCATTACTTCGTCCCGGAAAAATCGGAAAAATCCCTCAAAAGATTACCGAATATGTTTGACGCTTCATTGTATTAAGAGTATCATAACAGTAGCATAGAAAATAAATCTTGCATAGGAGGACAAATATGGGTTGTTTAGGAAATATTCTATGGTTTATCTGCGGAGGGTTTGTCAGCGGACTTACCTGGCTGCTGTTCGGCTGCCTGTGGTGCATCACCATCATAGGAATACCGATAGGTATGCAGTGCTTTAAGCTTGCCGGGTTATCCTTCTTTCCTTTCGGAAAAGAAGTGGAATACGGAGGCGGTCTGGGTTCCCTCCTGGTGAATATCCTCTGGATTATTCTGACCGGAATTCCTCTGGCACTGGAACATGTCGTATTCGGCGGGCTACTGTGCCTTACGATTATCGGCATCCCGTTCGGTCTGCAGCATTTTAAGCTGGCAAAGCTGGCACTAATGCCTTTTGGCGCTTCCGTACACTAAAGCCGGATATGCTTATTCGATTTCTTTGATCTCCTCAAAGCAAAAGTTCAGATAAATAATGTGCGGTCGGCGCATCGTAGGTCTTTCTTTGCAATTGAAACAAATCCGCGATATTTTGCATGGAAAGGGTCTGTTTGACAATCGCGATAAAAATCAGGCGGGCAATCTGGTCTGCGTAATACTGCTTTTTAATCGGGCGCGCCACATATCCCTGCTTCACATAGTTGCTGAGCATGGAGGCTGTGATAGATAAATGAAGCGGCTCGATGCACCGGTTAATATATTTTACTGTTTGTTCCAAATATAAGCCAACATCCGGAAGCTCCTGATAGCGCGGCATTTTAAATTCGATTTTTTCCATTTCCGTTATCCTCTCCGGGGACGCAGCCTCAAAATGCGTCCTTTTTGTATGCTTTTAAAAACAACCTTGCACTGCTTTCTTATATGCTTTCCTGTAGAATACATTATTTTTACTAATTTCGCAAGAAAGAAACTCATGAAAGGAAAACCTCTGTTGACAGATACACTTATAAGTACCAGTATATCTTTTGAGCGGTTTTTAATTAACTTATATTGTAGTGCATATTGCTTTATAAAGCGGTATCGAATATTAATGATTACGGAGGCAATGAAAGGAAATATGAAAATCAGAGATTTTGAGTTGACGATTCCGATTATTCAGGGAGGGATGGGAATCGGCGTTTCTTTGGGAAATCTGGCCGGAGCGGTGGCAGCAAACGGCGCGATGGGGGTAATCAGCTCGGTCAATGCGGGATACCGCGAGGAAGATTCTGCCCGGCAGCCGGTGACGGCAAACCTACGTGCACTGGCACGGGAGATAAAGTCCGCATTAAAAACAGCCATCGGCAAGGGCATGGTCGCAGTAAATATTATGGTTGCGGTAAATCACTATGAGGAAACCGTGAAGGCTGCCATTGAAGCCGGTGTGCAGATAGGCACAAGATTTATCGCCACAAAGGAATGTGATGCGAGCAGCATATATAAAGACGTCATTGTGAATGCAAAGCCAGAGGATATTGTCGTTGTCCAGAGTCCGGTAGGAATGCCCGGACGTGCATTGAATACTCCGCTGATTCAGAATCTTGCAAAGGGAAATACGCTATATCCGGAAATCTGTAACGAATGCAGTTCTCTTTCATGAAAATGGGGAGGAAACCCTCCCCATACATATCATCGCTTCTTGTCAAATGCCGGATTAAAGGCGTAGAAATTCTTCGAATCCAAGTCATCCTGAATCATGCGCAGACTCTCGCCAAAACGCTGGAAATGCACGATTTCCCGCTCTCTTAAGAATTGAATCGGGTCGCACACGTCATGGTCATGAACGAGACGCAGAATATTGTCATAGGTGGTTCTGGCTTTCTGCTCCGCTGCCATATCCTCAAACAGATCCGTAATCGGGTCCCCCTTGGACTGGATGGTGGTTGCACTCCACGGCACTCCGCTCGCAGCCTGCGGCCAAATGCCCACCGTGTGGTCAACATAGTAATTTGCAAACGGAGTCCCCTCAATCTGCTCCGCAGTCAGATTGCGGGTCAGCTGGTGTACAATCGCACATACAATCTCAAGATGCGCCAGCTCTTCCGTACCGATATCCGTCAGTACACCGGCTACCTCACGATTTTTCATTGCGTAACGCTGCGACAGATACCTCATGGATGCACCGAGCTCGCCGTCGGGACCGCCAAACTGACTAATGATTACCATGGCGAGCTCAGGGTTGGTCTGCTTGATGTTTACAGGGTATTGTAATCTTCTTTCATAACTCCACATAATCAGCACTCTCCTTCCCACGGCCACGGAGCGTTAACCCATCTCCAACGTTCGCCGCAAACGTTGTTATTATAGAAATTCATCGGACCATATTCAACCTCATATTTGCACACCAATTTCATTCTTTCTTCTGCCAGCTTATTGAATTTTTCGATTGCCTCACTGCAATCCGGATGGGTATCCAGGAAGAGGCGCAGATCATCCATAGTAAAACTGATTTTTCCGATACACCTAAGCAACTCGCTCCGGCTCATCTGATTCTTTTCACCCATGATTAACTACACCTCCCGACCTTAAAATCAAGATCCATTTGTTCAAAAATAGTGCCCTTGCGCCAAGCTTCTTCCTCACAGAACAGCTTTTTGAAATCCTGCCACGGCACATATGCCATTGCCAGAGCCATGCATGCTATCTCGTCTTTATGCGATGGCATGCAGTCGCAATCCATTACAGCATCCCGTTCACATCCACAGCCCCGTTCTTTGTTTTCACAACCGCAACTACGCTCTTCCCTTTCACAACCACAGCTACGCTCTTCTCTTTCACAGCCGCAATTACGTTCTTCCCTCTCACGGCCAAAGCTACGCTCTTCTCTCTCACAGCCGCAATTACGC
>CAMALD010000268.1 GCA_945836355.1 uncultured Lachnospiraceae bacterium
CTGATTGACGGTATCGGCATGCAGTCACACCTGAGCACCTCCGACAACATTCAGTATAAGTTCATGAATGCGGTCAAGAAGTTCTGTGAAGCCGGCTACGCGGTGCAGATTACCGAGCTGGATATCGGAATCAGCGAGGTAAACGATTATAACCTGGCTGCACAGGGACGCAAATATAAGCTTCTCTTCGGCGGACTCAAGGCACTTCAGGAGGAGGGCTACAACATCACCGGAGTGACGGTTTGGGGAGTAAACGATAACAACAGCTGGAGAGCTAAAGAATTCCCGCTTCTTTTTGACAAGAAGAATCAGCCGAAGCCGGCATACGCAGGAGCAATGCTTGCGGAAGATATTTATGCGGTGGATTAACCGGTGTACAGTATAAAAGAGGAAGGAAAATTGCTCTGCGAAATCATTGGCTGAGCAAATCATAAATCGATGATGGAAAGGGGATACTATGCAGATTTCATTGATAAATAATCATGCTGCGATGCCGATTTTGGTGGAGACAGACGCCCTTGCGGGGGTGAGAAGAATTGCGCAGGTGGTTGCGCAGGATATTGCGCTTGTCACGGGAAAGCAGCCGGAGCTGGCGGATGAGAGTATGGCAGCAGGCAAATCGGAGCAGTGTATTTTTTGCGCAACGGTTGGACACAGTCCTTTGCTGGATTCCATGGTGAGCGCAGGCAAAATCGATATCTCCGATATTGAGGGCAAATGGGAGGTTTATAAGACAGCATTGGTGGAGCAGCCGTTTGCGGGTGTCGAAAGAGCGGTTGTGATTGTGGGAAGCGACAAGAGAGGTACCATTTACGGTATGTTTTCACTTTCCGAATACATCGGCGTAACCCCGTTTGTGTTCTGGGGCGATGTGGCGCCTGCGCATGTGGACGCACCGGTCATCGGCGAGGATTTCTGTGCTGTGTCGAAGGAGCCAAGCGTAAAATACAGAGGCTTCTTCATCAACGATGAGTGGCCGTGCTACGGCAACTGGGTATGTGAGCATTACGGCGGTTTCACCTCGGAAAGCTATGAGCAGGTATTCCAGTTCCTGCTGCGCATGAAGGGCAATTATCTGTGGCCGGCAATGTGGAGCTCTTCCTTCCCGCTTGACGGACCGGGTGACAAGAACGAGGAGGTCGCCGATTTGTACGGCGTGGTGATGGGCTACTCGCATCATGAGCCGTGTCTGCGCGCGAGCGAGGAGTGGGATAAGGTGCGCGGTGTCGGCACGAAGTACGGCAACGAGTGGAATTTTGTGACCAATGAGCAGGGACTGTTAAATTACTGGGAGGATGCCTTAATCCGCAGCGGCAAATTTGACAACCTGATTACCATCGGTATGCGTGGGGAGCGCGACACTTCCATGCTGGGCGAAGATTCCACCATGCAGGAAAACGTTGAGCTGTTAAAGGATATTATCTGCAAGCAGAAGGCATTGATTGACAAGCATGTCCGCCCGTACCGTCCGGAAGTGCCGATGCTTCTGGCTTTGTATAAAGAGGTGGAGCAGTATTTCTACGGCAATGAAGAGATTAAGGGCTTGAACGAGTGGGAGGGCCTGAATGATGTAATCTGCATGCTCTGCGAGGACAATTTCGGTCAGATGAGAACACTGCCGACCGCAGCGATGAAGGCGAGAAAGCAGAAGTTTGGCATGTACTATCATCTGGATTATCACGGCGGTCCGGTTTCTTACGAGTGGGTGGATTCCACACCGTTCTCCAAGATTTGGGAGCAGATGTGCCAGGCATATGATTTCGGTATCCGTGATGTGTGGATTGTCAATGTCGGCGATGTAAAATTTCATGAGGTTCCGCTCAGCTACTTCATGAATCTGGCTTATGATTACGAGAAATGGGGCTCCTCCAATACGGAGAGTGCCGCACAGTATGTCCGGTTCTGGTGCGAGCAGAATTTCCCGGCATGCAGCAAGGAGCTGAGGGAGAAAATCGGTTTCGTGCTGGATGAGTACATCAATCTGAATCACCTTCGCAGACCGGAGTCTCTGCATTCCGAAGTATATCATCCGTGTCATTACGGTGAGACCGACCGCATGCTTACAAGAATCGCTAAGGTTCAGGACACGGCGGATGAAATCTATGCGGCTCTGGATGAGCGGGAGAAGAAGGCGTTTTACAGTTGTATTTACTATGCGCTGAAGGCATCCATGAACAATATCCGGCTGCACCTGTACGCAGGAAAGAACCATCATTATGCCGCACAGGGGCGTCAGATTGCCAATGAGTATAAGAGGCTGGCAGAAGAGTGCTTGAAGAAGGATGCTGAGTTTATAAAAGAATTTGCAGCCTTTGAAGGCGGAAAATGGAACGGAATGCAGCTGGCGTCTCATATCGGTTTCACCAAGTGGAATGAGGACGGCTGTAAAAATCCGCTTCTGGCAGAAATCTATCCGGTGGCCAGAAAGCGCATGAATGTATCCCGCAAGGATTCCGCGCGCATATATGACAAGGTGTACGGCAGACCGATGACAATAGAGGTTTCCGACTTTTTGTGGGAGGGGATGGATTCGGTCGTGCTGGAGATTGCAAACGATGGTCCGGGCACCCTGCATTATGAAATATCTGCGGTGGAGGGTGAGTTTCCGGAGTGGCTTGAGATTACTCCGGTGTCCGGTGACGTTGCGACACTCAGTGAAGTGACCTTACATATTGACAGGGCGCTGCTCCCTTCGGAGAAGCAGAGCGTCATGCTTAAGGTGACCGATAAGGATACGGTTGTTTTCGTGCAGGTGAGTGCACGCGGCAGCTATATTACAAAGCAGGATGACGGTGTCTGCTTCTACGAGCAGAAGGGCGCATGCATCATGCGTGCGGATCATTTCTATAAGACTGAAGCGATTGATGCGGCAGAGTGGAAGGTGATTGATGATTACGGGAAATACGGCGCAGGCTTAAAGGTATTCCCGGTAACCAATGT
>CAMALD010000269.1 GCA_945836355.1 uncultured Lachnospiraceae bacterium
GATATATAACCGCTATAATATTGATAGACGAGGGGGGTGGTGCTGTGAAAATAAAGTTTTGGAAGGAAAAAGTAAAGATAGCTAGGGAAAAGCTGCCGGCAAAGAAAAAAACGCCGCAGGAGTATGGACCGATTGAGATAAGAATGCTGACAGAGGAGGATGCAGCAGGTGCTGATTCTGCCTCGGAGCACGAGCTGATTGATGAGTTGAACGGTTATGAGCAGGATATGGATTACAAGTTTGAGTCAAATCGAAAGTATTTTACGATTTGTATCTATGCGCTGGTCACGATTATGGCAGCGGCTGTGTTCATCTGTCTGATTGCGAATTTTGGTGCGGTCAAAACGTGGTTTAAGGAGCTTGGCGGTATTCTGGCACCGTTTATCGCGGCATTTCTGATTGCTTTTATTCTAAATCCGCTGGTCAATTGGTTTGAGACTAAGCTTTTTGGACGGATGTTGCGTATTCAAAAGCCGAAGGTGCGGGTGACGCTCTCTATCCTGACGACATATGTGCTTGTCATCGGCTTAATCATTATAGGGCTGATTTATGTTATTCCGCAGATTACCGACAGTATTGCGGGTGTTGTAGGCGATGTTACAACTCGTGTAAACGAGCTGTATGAGAATCGTGATGAATATGCAGCCATGCTGGAGAAGCATTTTCCTGAGCTGAATATGGATTATCTGGAAAGTAAGTTTGAGGAGATGTGGCCTTCCATTGTCAGTACTATGACGAATCTGACAAAGGATGTTGTGCCAAAGCTGCTGGGCATGACCGTATCGGTGGCAAAGCTGGCAATCAATATTTTGCTGTCGATTGCGATTTCGCTATATATGCTTTTTGATAAGCGCAAATTAATGAAGATGGCTACACAGGCGGTTTACGTGATAATGCCGACGTCACGGGCGAAGGTGTTCTGCAGCATGATGCGGGAGTGTGGAAGTATCTTTTCCGGATTTGTCAGCGGAAAGGCTCTGGATTCGCTTATCATCGGAATAATATGCTTTGTGGCTTTGTCCGTTTTGGGACTGGATTATGCGGTGCTGGTAAGTGTTATTGTTGGTATTACAAATATGATTCCGTATTTTGGTCCGTTTATCGGTGCTGTGCCGGGAGGTATTTTGTATCTGTGTATCCGCCCTCTGGACTGCCTTATTTTCGTTATCATGATTTTAATTCTGCAGCAGTTTGACGGCTGGGTACTGGGACCTAAGATTTTAGGCGATTCAACCGGACTCTCCCCACTGTGGGTAATTTTTGGTATTACGGTCGGTGGTGCTTACGGAGGTGTGATAGGTATGTTTCTTGGGGTGCCGCTTGTGGCGGTGGTCGCATATCTGTTAAATCAGGCGGTAAGCGCAGCCTTGCGCAAAAAAAGAATCGATATCTCGTAAGGGATATCGATTCTTTTTTGCACTATCCAAAGTATAAATCAATCCAGCATGGAGGCTAATGCATCTTTTGGCATGCCGCCAACCTTCTGCTGTACCGGTTGTCCGCTCTTAAATACGATGAATGTCGGGATTGACATGATATTGTATCTTTCAGAGGTCTTTGGGGATTCATCAACATTGATTTTTACAACTTTTGCGTGGCCCTTTACCTGATTGCCGAGCTCTTCAACGAGTGGCGCCATCATTTTGCAGGGTCCGCACCAGTCTGCGTAGAAATCTACAAGAACCGGTAATTCGGACTTCAGTACTTCGGTTTCAAAATTCGTGTCGTTTACAATTGTCATTTTTTATCTCCGTTCTTTTTGTGTGGTGGTTTACAGGGGCTTTGTATCATATGGTATACTTCATTAAAATTTCGCCGGAGTATAATGGCACGCCGGTTCCATGAGGTGTGTGTACACAGATATTCCGAAAGACAACGTTTCCAGCTTTTCATGGCAGACTCCGTCAGCGCATAGATGCAGTCCGGCAGGTGGAGCTTGTTATCGGTATGCCGCAACGACTGCGCTTGTTTTCAGTATGCGGAATTTACTACATTATATGCAGGTGCAGCCGATTTTTTGCGGTGGAATAATTTTGCTCAGGAACATGGTTCAGGAATAAAAATGATATCCGTGGTTTGAGAGCAAAATATTTAGTTCTGCGGTGGAAATGCGACCAGGCGATGAATCGGATTGCCGATAGCGGAAAAGCGCTCTTCATACTCGGTCATGACATTGCCGGTCATATATTCGCTGTGATGCAGATCATAGGTGACGTCGCGCAGTTCCCATCCGCTGCTGCGGATTTCCTCCAGTGAAAAATCAAAAAGCGGGCGGTTATCCGTCTTAAATTCCAGTCTGCCCGTGGAAGAAAGAAAGGAACGATAGCGGGCCAGAAATTCGGAGGAGGTCAGGCGGCGTCTCGCGTGGCGGTCCTTCGGCCAGGGATCGGAAAAGTTGAGATAGATGCGTGCAACTTCTCCTTCGGCAAAGACATCCTGCAGATTCTCTGCGCTATAACGCAAAAAAATCAGGTTCGGCAGGTCTTCCGCGGCTTCTCTCTTGGCTACGGCGCGGATCATTACGCTTTCGTATTTTTCGATACCGATGTAGTTGATTTCGGGATGGAGTGCAGCGAGGGTTGTGATGAATTTGCCCTTGCCCATGCCGACCTCAATATGAATCGGATGGTCGTTGCCGAAAAAATCGCACCAGCGTCCCTTGTATTCTTCCGGATTGTGTACGACATAAGGGCTGGCAGCGATGGCCTCCTTGGCGCCTTTGATATTGCGGAGTCTCATGTGTATATTACCTCATTTCATTATACCTTGATGTGCCTTTAGAATACCATATCCGGCATTATTTTGCAAGGTTTGGGGAAAAGCAGTTTTCTTGAGTTTTCGCATTTTGTACTCGAGCTTTCCGCTGCAGAAAGCCGGAGGCTGCTTTACTGCAGGCTTGCTCTCACTTGTTCCTGATTTTTCAGGATGTTTTAACGTA
>CAMALD010000270.1 GCA_945836355.1 uncultured Lachnospiraceae bacterium
GCTGGGAGGCTGAAGGGTAAAGTTATAATATTATGATTATGGGAATGATGAAGAGAATGGAGAGAATTTTGCAATGAAGAAGTATATCGGGGATAAGGCATTTTATAAGATGGTACTGGCGATTACCATACCGATGATTATACAGAACGGTTTTACGAATTTTGTCAGCTTGCTCGATAATATCATGGTGGGGCGAATCGGCACGGAACAGATGTCAGGTGTTGCAATCGCAAATCAGCTGATGCTGGTTTTTAATATCACGATTTTTGGCGCGGTATCCGGCGCATCCATCTTCGGAGCGCAGTATTATGGAATGGGTGATAGGGAAGGGGTGCGCAACACCTTCCGCTTTAAGCTCGTTATCAGCAGCTTGCTGGCTGCCGTTGCGGTGGCTGTCTTTGTACTGAAGGGGGAGACGCTGATTCAGTTTTATCTGAACGAGGAGGAAGGTGGCCGAAATGTCGGCGATACCCTGATATACGGCAGAGATTATCTGTGGGTTATGCTGCTGGGGCTGCTGCCTTACGCCATTGCACAGAGCTATGCGAGTACACTGCGCGATACCGGTGAGACGAAGCTGCCGATGAAGGCGGGGATAGCAGCGGTTGTTGTGAATCTGGTGCTGAATTATATTTTGATTTTCGGAAAATTCGGCGCTCCGGAGCTTGGAGTAACCGGTGCAGCCATAGCCACGGTGATTTCGCGCTTTGTTGAGATGCTTATCATACTGATTGCGGTGCATGGAAAACACAGGGTTACGGATATGATTGAAGGCACTTATCGCCACTTCCGCATCCCGCTGCCGCTTATGGGCAAGATTACGGTTACCGGATTGCCGCTTTTGGTAAATGAATCTCTTTGGTCGATGGGGATGGCGGTGATGAATCAGTGTTACTCGGTAAGAGGGCTTGACGTGGTAGCGGCTATCAATATCTGTACTACTGCGACCAATCTGTTCAATGTGGTGTTTATGTCACTTGGGAGTGCAATTGCCATTGTTGTCGGGCAGATGCTTGGAGCGGGAGAGACGGAGAAGGCGGTGGATACCGACCGAAAGATGATTGTCTTTTCCGTGCTGAGCTGCGTGCTCATCGGTCTGGCGCTGGCATTGTGCTCGCCGTGGATTCCGTATCTGTACAAAACAGAAACCGAAGTACGGCAGCTTGCGGCGCAGCTTCTGTTGATTTCTGCCTGCTGTATGCCAATTCATGCGTTTAATCATGCTGCGTATTTTACCATGCGTTCCGGGGGAAAAACCTTTATCACGTTTTTGTTTGACAGTGTGTATGTATGGGTGATTAACATACCTCTGGCATATTGTCTGGCTCATTTTACCCGGATGCCGATACAGCCGTTATATCTTAGCTGTCTGCTGATTGATCTCATCAAGTGCATAATCGGATTCATCCTGATAAAAAAACGCGCGTGGGTGAATAAAATTGTAGCATGATTTGGGATTGCAAACAGATTATGTGATATGTTATCATAGGAGAGAAGTAAGCAAAACGGAGGCAGCCATGAAGATTTATTTGATTCGGCATGGAAGACAAATCAGTCCGCTGTGCAATGTAAATGTGGAGCTGGCACCGGAGGGCGTGCTGCAGGCAGAGCTTTTGGGAGCGCGCATGAAGCGGTATATACCGGTCGATGCTCTGTACTCGAGTGCTCTGATACGTGCCGAGCAGACAGCCGAGGTGCTCTCAGGAGTCATAGGAATCAAGCCGCAGCCGGGAAATGCGGCGGTTAATGAGATAGATTTCGGAGAGCTGACCGGATTGTCGGATAAGCAGATTGATGAGCGGTTTGGAGCTTTCATGGAAAGACGCAGGAGCATGGAGGCGGACTTAGCCTTTCCGGGAGGTGAATGCGGCGAGGATGTCTGGCGGAGGGCGTATCCGTTTTTGCAGCAATTAACGCAGACGGATGCAGAGAATATCGCGGTGGTGACGCATGGCGGCACGATACGCACCATTCTTGCCGGCGTGCTTCGCATGGAGCAGAGGCATCGTCTGGCACTGGCAAGGACGCTGGAGAATACCGGTATGACCGTGCTGGAATACAACCGCGCAAGAGGATGGTTTACGGTGGAGGTGGTCAATGACTATTCCCATCTTGACGGTCATCCGGATTTATTACGCAAAGCAATAAAAAAATGATATAAAAGGAGGACATCGTATGGAATACAGGGAGATGGAAAAGCTCGGGGTGAAGACATCGCTTCTTGGCTTTGGATGCATGCGTTTTCCGACCACGGCGGACGGAAAAATCGATGAGCCACGCGCCGAGAAAATGCTTGATACAGCGATTGCAGCCGGAGTGAATTACATCGATACCGCATATCCGTATCATGATGGAAAGAGTGAGCCGTTTGTCGGCAAAGTGTTAAAAAAGTACCCGCGGGACAGCTTTTACCTTGCAACCAAGCTGCCGGTCTGGATGGTGAACAGCGTGGAGGATGCCGAGAGAATATTCTGTGAGCAGCTTGAGCGCCTGCAGACAGACCACATTGATTTTTATCTGCTGCATGCAATGGGAGCGGTCCGTTATGATGATATGGTGCGCCTGGGTGTAGTGGAGTGGGCGGAAAAGAAGAAGGCGGAGGGCAAGATTCGCTTCTTCGGTTTTTCGTTCCATGACAGCTATGAGGCATTTGAGCACATTATCACGCATCGTGAGTGGGATTTCTGCCAGATTCAGTTTAACTACATGGATACCGAGACGCAGGCGGGGGTAAAGGGATATCAGCTTGCCGAGAAGCTCGGAGTGCCGTTAGTTATTATGGAGCCGATTAAGGGCGGCTCTCTGACAACGTTTGCGGATGATATTGCGAATATGTTTAAGTCGGTAAGACCGGAGGATTCTCTGGCATCCTGGGCACTTCGTTTCGTCGGCACCTTCCCGGATGTCAAGGTGATTTTGAGTGGTATG
>CAMALD010000271.1 GCA_945836355.1 uncultured Lachnospiraceae bacterium
CCACCTGCAAAACACCGGCAGATCTTAATATAATCTCTTTCAGTTCCTCCGTGGTATAGAATTCCAAACGGTTTACCACGCCAAAACGGTCCCTCAACGGTGCTGTCAGCATACCCGCTCTGGTTGTCGCCCCCACAAGAGTAAACTTCGGCAGCTCCAAACGGATGGACTTTGCGGCAGCACCCTTTCCGATGACGATATCAATCGCAAAGTCCTCCATTGCAGGATACAGAATCTCTTCGACCTGACGGTTCAGGCGATGAATCTCATCGATGAAAAGCAAGTCCCCCTCCTGCAGATTATTCAGTATTGCCGCCATATCGCCCGGCTTCTCAATGGCCGGGCCGGAGGTAGTCTTCATATTGACACCCATCTCATTTGCAATGACACCCGCAAGTGTTGTTTTGCCAAGACCGGGAGGTCCGAAAAACAGCACATGATCCAACTGCTCTCCCCGCTGCTTTGCCGCCTCAATATATACTTTTAAGTTTTGTTTCACCTTCTGCTGACCGATATACTCTGCAAGAAGCCGGGGTCTTAGGGAGCCCTCGATTTTCTCATCCTCTTCCGTAAAATCGGTCGTGATCATCCTTCTGGCCATGTTTTCCTCACTTCAAAGCTTTTCTTTCAATCCATCCTACATCTTCTTTAGCGCCTTTTTCAGCAGCTCGTCCGAAGTCATTTCTTCCTTCTGCTCCACACTGTTTACCGCCCGGCTCGCCTCGGTATTAGAAAAGCCCAGCGCGGTTAACGCCTGTATCGTCTCCAGCACCACATCCGGCTGTCCGCCCATGCTCTGTGCTCCCAAGGTTGTATTCAGCTTATGCTCAAACGCATCCTCCAGACGCAGCTTATCCTTCAGCTCTAAAATCAGCTTTTTCGCAGTCTTTGGACCGATTCCCGGTGCCCGGGCAATCGTTTTTTCATCCTCGGACAGCACGGCAAACCGCAGATTGTCTACAGAAATGCCGGATAAAATGCCCACTGCCCCCTTCGGTCCGATACCATTGACGCCAATCAGCAGTCGGAATACCTGCAGCTCTTCCCTCGACTCAAACCCAAACAGTGCCACACCATCCTCCTTCACCTGCAAATAAGTGTAAAGCATCAGCATGCTGCCCTGCTTCGGGCACTTTTCCAAAACGGTAACCGGAACAAACACCTCATATCCGATCCCGTTGCAATCGATAATTACCGAGCTGTCCGTTGTCCACGCAAGCTCGCCCCTGATAAATGATATCACTTTTTATCCGCCTTTCTCTCCGCCTTGCGAAGCAGATTTTCTCTCAGGTCATGAAAAGCGCCGGTGTGCTTCTTCATCTTCATATTAGGATATGCCTTCATCAGACGGCGGAATATATACTTCTGCAGACCGTTCTGATGTTTCTCACGATACTGCTCGGTAAAGGTCTGAACCTTTTCCCTGTATTCATCCGCATGCTTCTCGGCATTTGCCTTAATGCTTTCCAGAAACTCTACAGCCTTTGAGGATTCCAGCTTCGTGCGAAACTCCTCGCGAACCTCCTGCCATTTATGCCCTGCCACAGCCTCGTACAACTCCTCACGCAATCTCTGCATATGCCCAAGGACTGCATCGAGCTTGAGCGTCACGACCATCGTCACCGTGAAATCAGCCGCAAATACAACAAATATCAGATATCCGAGATATTCACTCATCGGGCGCGGCAGACGCGCAATCAGCCTACTCATAGCCGGTTGTAAAAGCTCTGCCATAACCACGGACAAAAATCCCCAGAACAGCGATGCCTTCAGACATACCCTGCCCTGAATATTCATAAAGCATTCGCTATAATCCCACCATCTGGCATGAAACAGCTTTTCCATCGTCCAGGAGGTCACAAATTCCAATAGCGACGCAAGCACCATCCCCGAAACAAAGATGACCAGAATCGAAACCACATCGCCCGCCTGGGTGACGGGCAGCATCCGGTCATTGAAAAAGGCAATATACAGCAACGTTGCGCTTGCACCGTATATAGGAATCACCGGACCGTTGAGGAAGCCACGGTTCACCCATTTTTTCTCGCGCACAGAAACATAAATGCTCTCGTAAATCCAGCCGAAGAAGCTGTAAATAAAAAAATTATAGAAGATTTCATAGATGCTGATTCCGGCTACCTTTACATCCCACATTGCCACCGCCTGCCTTTCCTGCTACAACAAGACAAGTATAACACATCCCCCCTACAGCCGCAAGTTTTTTGACATTTTCCTTTGCGAAAATAAAAGGTCAAATATGCGCGCCGGGAAATGATAAGGCGTACACCTTACCTCTTCGGTATGATGTACACCTTATATAATCTGGACATAAAAGACACCGGAGCAGTAGCATCAACCCTGCGGAAGATCATCGATATACAGCCCGCGATAGATCAGGATATTGTCGGAATCAATCAGGTTGCCGTCTTCATCAAAACAGAGTCTGCCGCCGCCGGAGGATCCATCGTCGTTCATCAGGTAGGCTGCTTCCTCATCATATTCCATCGGTCCTCCTGCGAGCAGGGTAAGTTCACCAGCCTCATAGATGTTCCATTCTTCACCATTAATCTCAAGAATTGTTCCATCAGGGTACTCCCAGATGCCCTGATAGGCCGACTTCATATCCAGCAGATAGACCACATCATCTATATGGAACCGGGTATCCGAATCGAAGTAGAAGCTGACAATCAACTCGTCCGTCAAAGAATAACAATCGTACCGTAAGTTGCCGTTTCCATATTCATCAATACATTCAAGATATCCGAACGCTTCCACCACCCCGCTGGCATAATACATGATAAATTCACCCAAGCCATTCATCTTTATGCTGGCGGAGTACGTCTCCCCTTCCATTCTCCACAGGCCCTTTGTGCGGGCATAAGGGTTTTCCTCATCTCCCTTCACACCGGAATGGGCAAGGTAGAATT
>CAMALD010000272.1 GCA_945836355.1 uncultured Lachnospiraceae bacterium
TCGGCAAAATCGGTATTCCCGATGCAATACTGAATAAGCCGGGAAGACTCACGGATGAAGAGTATGAGCTGATGAAACAGCATGTCGTGATCGGCGGCAACATTTTAAAGGATAACCGGATGATCAGGGATTTGAGCGACGGCGCCCGGTATCACCATGAGCGATATGACGGAAAGGGATATGTGCAGCAGCTTGCAGGTGAGGAGATTCCGGAGATTGCGCGTATTATCGGGCTGGCTGATGCATACGACGCCATGACGAGCAATCGTGTGTACCGCAAGCGGCTTACCGACGAGCAGGTGATTGAGGAATTAACACGTTACAGTGGTTCTCAGTTTGATCCGAATATTACGGGGCTGTTTATTGACTTACTGAAAAAAGGAAAGATTATGCAGCTCAGCCCGGATCAGGATATGCTGCGGGCGGAGGATATCAATTCGGAGAAGACTCCGAGCATTGAGGAGCAAAGCACGCGCCTGCTCCAAAGCATACTGAAGCTGCAGAGCGCAAATGACAGACTGAGTACCGAGCTGGATTCGTTGACGGGAGCCTACAACCGTACGGTGGGAGAAAAGCGTATTGCTGCCCGTCTGGCGGAGGAGGATGGTGCATTAATTCTGGTCGATATTGCGAATCTGCGTGAGGTGAACAGCCGGCAGGGCTTTATCGGCGGAGATTATCTGATTCGTTATGTGGCGGAGGAGCTTAAGGCGTTCCGGTACAATATAACGGTGGTAAGGTATGGCGGCGACGAGTTTATCTGTTATCTGGACAATATCCGTGATACGGCAATCATGGAAAGCATTCTGGAAGAATTGTATGGCCGCATTCGCGCACATCTGCGCGAAAAGCCGGAGTATAAGAAAGTGCTGATATATTTGAGCGGTGCTCTGTCGACAACGGTAAGCCGGGAGTATATACAGCTTTTTGCGGCTGTGGACAAAGCGATGTACTACATAAAACGGCTGCATAAGGGCGGCTGGTATCTTTATGAGAGTGTTGACCGTAAGGTGGAAGAGAATGAAAACCTTTCCAAGAAGGAACTGGAGCATCTGATGGAAAACATCATGCGCGAAAGCAGCTATGAGGGAACCTATCAGGTGGATTATCCGGAATTTATCAAGATATATGAGTTTGTGAAGAGTATCTGTGAGCGCAATCACCAGAATACCCAGCTGATTCTCATGACACTGCAGCCGGTCGATGAAAAGCTGGTTACGCTGCAGGAGCGCGATGAGGCGATGAAATGCATGGAGCAGGCAATTCATAGGGCACTGCGCAAGGTGGATATCTCGATGCGGTTCAGCAGTACACAGCAGTTGATTTTCCTTATGAATCTGGACAAGGAGCAGATTGAGCAGGTGACGAGCCGGGTTATGAGCAATTTTTATAAAAGCTGCGATAAGAGGACAATGACACTGACCTATGATGTTGCCGAGCTGAAAGCAAAACAGGAGACAGAACAGCAGTAGAAGGAGAAAATATGGAAGATACCCGATACAGACATAAAGTACAGTATTACGAGACCGACCAGATGCAGGTGGTGCACCATTCAAATTATATCCGATGGTTTGAGGAGGCACGCACGGATTTTTTGGAAAAATCTGGCTTTTCCTATGCGTGGATGGAGGAACAGGGCATCATCATACCGGTGCTTGCGGTTTCTGCTGAGTATAAGCAGATGGTGCATTATGGGGAGGAGGTCTTTATTATTCCGGTGGTCGAGAGCTTTAACGGAGTGAAGCTGACTCTGCGGTATGAGGTGCGCAACGCGGAAAACGGAGAACTGACTACCGTGGGAACGAGCGCACATTGTTTCCTTGACCGGAACTATCGGCCGTTGCGGTTGAAGAAGGAGTTCCCGCAGGTATATCAGATGTTTATGGATAGCCTTGAGTCGGTAACGTAAAGAAGACTACATTTTGATTTCCTTGGAAAATTCGACAAATTTCAGTACGGAATCGGAGAGGTCATGGTTTTTGGAGTAGGAAAAGCCGACCTCTCTTTTTTGAATCGGGGAGGACAGCGGGACGATGGTCAACTGGCCGGAATTCAACTCGGAAGCGATAAATTCCCGGATGACGCACGCGATTCCGAGACCGGTGCGGGCAAACTCAATCAGGAGATCCATGCTGCTGACCTCAAGGATTTGTCCCGGGCGTATCCGGTGGCTGGCAAAGTAATTATCGATGTAGACACGGGTGATATTTTTTTCGTCCAGAAGCATAAGATTTCCGACCGTCAGCAATTCGTCTCCCTGCGGCAGTCTGCCCTCGCGCAGGCGGAGATTTTCCAGGTAGGTGTCCGTCGCAACGAACACATCCTCGATTTCGCCCACCGGATCAAAGGTGAGATTGTGCAGATTTTCAGGACGTCCGATCAGACCGATATCAATTTTGCCGTGGTTTAAAAGCTCCAGAGTCTGAAAGGTAGACTGGCACTGGATTGTGAAGCGGATATGTGGGTATCCGGCAACAAACTCCTTCAGATAGGGCAGAAGGAGATATTTGCAGAGCGTGGTGCTGACGCCGATGCGCACATGACCGACCCCCAGACGATGAAACTGGCGCAGGACGGTCTCTCCCTCGTTTAGGGAGCGGAATGCCTCACGGGTGTAATCGTAGAGGAGCTTGCCCTCTTCCGTCAGTCGTACACCGCGCGAGCCGCGGGTAAAAAGCGTGACATTCAGCGATGCCTCCAGCTTGCGGATAGCTTTGGAAATGGCAGGCTGGCTGATAAACAGCTCCTTTGCCGCAACGGAGATATTGCCGGTTTCGGCAACCTTGTTAAAAATCAGATAGCTGGATAGGGATGTCTGTAAGTCCATGATACCTCCATAAGAATTTATAAAAGGTTTATATTACTTAAAGTTATATAAAACATAATTAATATAATTGACTCAACTATATGTTATATATGAAAATTG
>CAMALD010000273.1 GCA_945836355.1 uncultured Lachnospiraceae bacterium
GCTTTTTGATCATAACACAGATTGTTCGAAAAAGCCAGCGTCTTTTCCTGTTTCTCCAATCTCCCGGTTATGTCTCATATGTGTTGCAGATATATTTTTTAACTATGTTATATTAATTTCAAAATTAATGCTTGATTTTTTTCGACTTATTGTGTATTATAAGCAAGTACGGTTCGTTGGTCAAGAGGCTAAGACGTCGCCCTCTCACGGCGAAAACAGGGGTTCGATTCCCCTACTGGCTGCTATCAGCAAAACATCCGGACTTTTTCGTAAGTTCGGATGTTTTGCATTTTATTTCAGTGATACAAAATGCGGAAACTCAAGAGCCCGGATTTATTGACAAATCCGGGCGAATTATTTATAATAAAGAATTAGCAGTGTTTCTGGTTTTTTCAGCAGAGGCGCCGAAAGAGGATAGAGAAAGTATCCGGTGAACAATCGGAAATCAGGAGGAGTATCATGAAAGCATACGGAGTAAATGAGCTTCGCAGAATGTATCTGGAATTCTTCGAAAGCAAGGGTCATTTGAAAATGAACAGCTTTTCGCTGGTGCCGCAGAACGATAAGAGTCTGCTGCTGATTAACGCAGGTATGGCACCGTTAAAGCCATATTTTACGGGACAGGAGATTCCGCCGCGCCGCAGGGTGACGACATGTCAGAAATGTGTGCGTACCGGCGATATCGAGAATGTCGGCAAGACGGCAAGACACCTCACATTCTTTGAGATGCTTGGCAATTTTTCCTTTGGAGATTACTTTAAGCATGAGGCAATTGCATGGTCGTGGGAATTTCTGACCAAGACTCTCGGCATGGACCCGGAGCGTCTGTATCCGTCCATCTACGGTGAGGATGAGGAGGCATTTGAAATCTGGAATAAGGAGATTGGTATTCCGGCAGAGAAGATTACCCGTTTTTACCGTGATGAGAACGGTGACTGTGATAACTTCTGGGAGCATGGCGCAGGACCTTGCGGTCCGTGTTCCGAGATTTACTATGACCGTGGTCTGAAATACGGCTGTGGCAAGCCGGATTGTAAGGTCGGCTGCGACTGCGACCGCTTTATGGAGGTTTGGAACAACGTATTTACCCAGTTTGAGGGTGACGGAAACCACAACTATACCGAGCTTGAGAATAAAAACATTGATACCGGTATGGGGCTGGAGCGTCTTGCAGTCGTAATACAGGATGTGGATTCCGTATTTGACATTGATACCATGAAGGCAATCCGCAATAAGGTTTGCGAGATGGCAAATGTGACCTACCAGACCGATGACAAGAAGGATGTTTCTATCCGTCTGATTACCGACCATATCCGCTCCGTAACCTTTATGACGTCCGACGGTATTCTCCCGTCCAATGAGGGACGCGGATATGTGCTGCGCCGTCTGCTGCGCCGCGCTGCGCGCCATGGCAGATTGCTCGGCATCAACGGCCTGTTCCTTGCTAAGCTGGCACAGACGGTAATTGCAGAGTCGAAGGACGGCTATCCGGAGCTGGAAGAGAAGAAGGAGTACATCTTAAAGGTGCTCACGAATGAGGAAGAGAAGTTCAACAAGACCATCGACCAGGGTCTGCAGATTCTTGCGGGCATGGAAGAAAAGATGGCTGAGAATGGCAGCAAGACGCTTCCCGGCGAGGATGCGTTCCGCTTGTATGATACCTACGGTTTCCCGATTGACCTGACCGAGGAAATCCTGGAGGAGAAGGGCTTTACCGTGGATATGGACGGCTTTAAGAAGTGCATGCAGGTGCAGAAGAATACTGCCCGTGAGGCGCGCGCAGTCACCAATTACATGGGCGCGGATGCAACTGTCTATGATGACATTGATGTCAATATTACGTCCGAGTTTACCGGTTATGATAAGACAGAGGCACAGTCCGTTATCTCGGTCATGACCAGTGAGACTGCAGTTGTGCCGGAGCTCGTGGCAGGTGAGACCGGCACCATCATCGTGGACAAGACTCCGTTCTATGCTACGATGGGCGGTCAGGTTGGCGATACCGGTGTGATTACATGCGGTGATGCGAGATTTGCCGTGGAGGACACCATTAAGCTTAAGGGTGGAAGAATCGCTCATCAGGGCAAGGTGGAGAGCGGCATGTTTAAGACCGGTGATACCGTTACTTTGAAGGTGGATGCTGTGCGCAGAAGTGCTACCTGCAAGAATCACAGTGCAACTCATCTTCTGCAGGAGGCTCTGCGTCAGGTACTCGGTACCCATGTGGAGCAGGCCGGCTCTCTGGTGACACCGGACCGTCTGCGCTTTGATTTTACCCATTTCTCCGCCATGACAGCAGAGGAGCTTGAGAAGGTGGAGACCATCGTTAACCAAAAGATTGCTGAGGCGATTCCGGTAGAGACGAAGGTGCTGAATATCGAAGAGGCAAAGAAAACCGGTGCAAAGGCACTTTTTGGCGAGAAGTACGGCGAGACCGTCCGCGTTGTATGTATGGGCGAATTCTCCAAGGAATTCTGCGGCGGCACCCATGTTGACAATACCGGCGTGATCACTGCTTTTAAGATTCTCTCCGAGGCAGGTGTTGCCGCAGGTACCCGCCGTATCGAGGCAATTACCGCACAAGGCGTATTTGATTATTACAAGCAGCTTGAGAGTGAACTGAATCAGGCTGCCAAGGCTGCGAAGGCGGAGCCGGCTGCTTTAGCGAAGAAAATTGAGTCCATGCTTGAGGAGATGAAACAGCTTCATTCCGAGAATGAAAAGCTGAAGGCAAAGCTTGCAAACAATTCTCTTGGAGATGTGATGAATCAGGTAAAAGAAATCGGTGGTATCAAGGTGCTGGCTGCAAAGGTTCCGGAGGTGGATATGAACGGTCTGAGAAATCTTGGCGACCAGCTCAAGGAGAAGCTTGGTGATGGCGTGGTGTTCCTTGCATCCGCGCTCGCCGGCAAGG
>CAMALD010000274.1 GCA_945836355.1 uncultured Lachnospiraceae bacterium
AATATAATCAAACGGCAGGATTATTTCCATAATCCGATATATTGTATTCATCCGCTACCTCGTTTCTGCATTTATTCCTATCCAAAAATTTCATGAAATGCCGGACTCGCAAACACCTGCGCCGGGGTGCCCTCAGCAAGCACCGTGTGTTCAAGAAGAATCACATTATCCGCATACTTTTCCACATAATCCAGATCATGGCTGACCAGAATCATCGCCATATCATAATTCTTTTTCAGCATACTGATATTGTTATAAAACAGCTCCATACCGTTGCGGTCAATCCCGGACACCGGCTCGTCCAACAGCAGGAGATTCGGCACCGGATCACAGGCGATGGAGAGCAGCACTCGCTGCAATTCCCCGCCCGAAAGATCACAAAGCTGTTTATCCATCAGCTCCTGCGCTTCAAACTTTGCCAGAGATTCCGCAATACGCGCCTTCAGCTTCGGTGATTTTCTCAAAAACACGGGGACATTGCTGATATAGCTTGCAAACATATCATATACGCTGGTCGGCGTATTTTTTTCGATATTCAGATGCTGCGGCACATAGCCGATGCGCAAATCGGCACGCCGGTTATTCTGCTCGCGGAACTCAATCGTCCCCGTATGCCGTATCTCACCGAGAATTGCTTTGATAAGCGTCGATTTGCCCGCACCGTTGCGCCCGATAATCACGGTCAGCTTACCGCAGTGAATGTGAAGATTCACGTGCTCGATAATTGTCTCCGCGCCGATCCTCACTCCGATATCGTTCATCTTGATACAGTGAAGTCCGCACGGAGGCTGCATAAGCCTGTATTTTTTCTTAAAGGCCTTCGGATTCTCCTGCATATCCTGTTGCTTCTTTTCATCCATGCACTCTTGTTCTTTCATTGCCATCTCCGATTTTCCCTGTCTTAAGCCTCATGCTGCCCACTGTGCAGTCTGTTACTGCTCATGCAAAGCCTTGAGTTTTTCCAGATTTGCTGTCATAGCGCTGATATACGCGTCAAGCGCCCTGCTTCCCGATGTGCACGGGTCCAGATACACGACCGTACTCTCCGTCTGCTTTGCGAGCTGCTCGGCAACCGCTCCGGTCGCCTCCTCCGCCAGCAGATATTTCACATGATGCAGTTTTATCTCATCCGTAATCTCTGCAATCTCGCCCGCCGACAGAGCGGTATCCGCGTCCATATCCACACCGTGCAGTATCTCAATTCCGCAGGCTTCACACAGATAATAAAAGGCATCATGAAAAACGACCACCTCCGTGCCCTGTAAATACGGTTTCTCAGCCTCATACGCATCACATAGCGCGCGAACCCCGTCGAGATATGTCTTTGCATTATCACGGTACTGTCCGGCATGCGCCTCATCCATCCGGCATAAGGCTTCGGTCACATTGGCTATCTGCGCGGCGTAACGGTTAGGATTCAGCCAGACATGTCCGTTGATACCCGATGCATGGTCTGTTTCGGCTTTGTGGTCGTGCTCGGACCCGGCTTCATGCTCGTGCCCGGACTCAACTTCATGGTCATGTTCGGACTCGGCTTCGTGGTCGAGCTCAGCTTCAGCTTCTTGCTTGTGTTCGGACTCGGCTTCGTCATGGTCGTGCACATGCCCTTCACCCTCCAAAAACACAAAGCCTGCCGATGCATCCGCTATCTCCAGCTCGGGTAGCTTCTCCGCTGCCGACCGGATAAACAGCTCCATATCCCCGCCGTTGATTATCAGTAGGTCTGCCGTCTCCAGCGTCAGCATGTCCTTCGTCGTCATCTGGTAATCGTGCAGGCAGCCGGTATGGTTCTCGGTCAGATTGACAACCTGCACCCCCGGCACCCCTTCGGTCAGATTCCTGGTCAGCACATACACCGGATAAAACGATGCTGCCACAATATATTCTTCATTTTCTTTCTGCAAAGAATCCCGTCCGAAAGCGGCAATCAGGGTGTACCCCAGCAGAGAAAACACCAGCAGAATCAACGCCACTAACCCAAGTTTTCTGCGAAACATATTCTTCCTCTTTTCTCTAACGGCTTAAAAACCATGCCGCGGCAAAGCCTGCCGCAAAGGTCACCAGAGACACCAATATTGCCGGAAGGCTGACCGCCCCGATTCCGATTCCAATGAGCACTGCGACCGGCGAAGCCAGCACTAAACCTAATATTGAATAGTAGGTATGCAGCTCCCTCTTTTTCAAAAGATACTCAATCAGTCGCGCAATCAATAGGATACCTGCAATCACACCGATGCCAAACGGCAAAAGGATGCCGATGCCGAACAACAGCCCCTGTGCATCAAAGGTAATCAACGCCTTGATAAATGTGCTGATTTCCGCCACCACCGGCGAGTAATAGCCTAGCGCCATTAAAATCATGGAGCCACTTACCCCCGGTATAATCATCGATGCGGACGTAATAGCACCCATCACAAGCATAATCATTACCACGCTGACCGAAGGCTTGAGCTCACGCACCACTCCTCTGTCACCGCCAAATATCTGCAGCAGTATCACCAGTGCAAAGAACACGATAAAAAGTAACACCGCCCCTGCATTGATACGTTTTCCCTTTACCCTGCCAAAGATGACCGGCAGCCCGCCAAAGATTAAGCCGATAAACAGAAACGCCGTCTGCATCGGAAAACGCTCAAAAAGCCAGGTGATGCAGAACGACAGCCCCGCAATGCTCGCCGCCATTCCGATGACATAGGGAAGCAGTGTCAGAATGCTTCGCTTAAAATCCTTAAACAAATGATTAATTGCGCCGATGATCTTATCATAAATGCCCATCGACACCATCATCGTACCGCCGCTGACTCCCGGTATTATGTTCGCCACACCAATCATGGCGCCGCGCAGGATATCCTTCAAAAAATTCATCTCTCTGCTCCGTTCTGCCGGAC
>CAMALD010000275.1 GCA_945836355.1 uncultured Lachnospiraceae bacterium
CATTCTGAATCCATTCTCAAGGAAGTGAAGATATGACCTAATTTCTTATAAAGGAGGTGCTTATTCATGGCAAAGTGTGCAGTTTGCGAAAAAGCTTCCCTGTGGGGTTCCCAGTTGAGCCATTCCAGAAGTCAGTTGAGCAGAAGAGCCAACAGAATGTGGAAATCCAACGTAAAGCATGTTAAGGTAAAGGTGAACGGGGGAACACAGAGAATGTACGTTTGTACTGCTTGCCTTAGAGCAGGTAAGGTTGAGCGTGCTTAATCTAAATTCGAACGAAGGGTGTCAAGTCATTGACACCTTTTCTTTTTGCTTAACAGCTTCCAAAGAGATGATAGCTCAGGATGAAACATACAACAATAATCAGGATGGCAAGAAGACCGCTGCTGATAAACAGCATAATAGTCATGCCTACAGCAATCCAGAAAAGAATAAATCCGATCATACGTTTCATAGCTGCCTCATTTCTTGGTCTGCCGGAGATACAAAAATTCAGCCGGAGACGGCGTGACGGGATATAGAGTTATAATAAGTATATGCAACAGATACCGGATTGACACACGGATATATTTTACAAAAAACGCTCAAAAAGGGAAAAAGATATTTTCTTTTCGAGAGAAATAGGTTATAATACTAAATAGGAAAGTGAATAATTATTTCTATAGATTGGAGGAGTATCTATGAACAACGGAACAATGAATACCGGGCTTGGTGAAATAGAAATCGATACTGCTGTTGTTGCAAAGTATGCAGGTTCCGCTGCAGTTGAGTGCTTTGGTGTGGTTGGCATGGCGTCCATCAGTATGAAGGACGGGCTTGTGAAGCTGTTAAAGCGTGACAATCTGACGCATGGCGTCGGAGTGACTCTGGCTGACAATAAGATAACGATTGATCTTCACATTATTGTGTCATACGGAGTAAGTATTTCTGCGGTTGCTGACAATCTGATCAACAATGTAAAATATAAAATTGAAGAGCTTGCCGGACTGGAGGTCGCAAAGATTAATATCTATGTCGAAGGTGTCCGGGTGATTGACTAAGCGGAAGGAGGAACAGGACAAGTGAGTTTGAATACGATAGATGCGGCGCTTTTGCAGAAGATGTTCCTTGCAGGAGCACAGAGTATCGAGGCCAAGAAAGAATATATCAACGAGTTAAATGTATTTCCGGTACCGGACGGTGATACCGGCACCAATATGACATTGACCATTATGTCTGCTGCCAAGGAGGTAAGCGCGATTGCCAATCCAGATATGCAGTCCCTGGCAAAGGCGATTTCTTCCGGTTCGCTGCGCGGCGCAAGAGGAAACTCCGGAGTTATCCTGTCGCAGCTGTTCCGCGGCTTTACCAAAGAGGTTCGCGATTATGACCGGATTGATGTTGTCGTGATGACCAATGCGATTCACAAAGCGGTGGAGACAGCATACAAGGCGGTTATGAAGCCGAAGGAGGGCACGATTCTGACGGTGGCAAAGGGCGCTGCGGAGCGTGCTGCTCAGCTGGTAGCAGAGACAGACGATCTGGAGTATTTCGGCGCGGAAATCATCAGGCACATGGAGGAGGTACTTGCGTATACACCGGAGCTTCTGCCGGTACTAAAGGAGGCTGGTGTTGTGGATTCCGGCGGAACCGGTCTCGTTGAGATTGTCAAGGGTGCCTACGAAGCAATGCTTGGCAAGGAAGTGGATTTCAAACTCGAGGTTCGTCCGGCTGCTGCAGCTAAGGTGGCAGGCACGGTCGATTCCGAAAATATATCAACCGCTGATATCAAGTTTGGTTATTGTACAGAATTTATCATCATGCTGGAAAAGGAATACACAATGGATACCGAGCTGGAGTTTAAGGCATTTCTGGAGTCCATCGGCGATTCGATTGTTGTGGTGTCCGATGATGATGTGGTAAAGGTGCATGTACATACCAATGATCCGGGACTGGCAATCCAGCGGGCATTGACGTATGGCTCCCTCACAAAGATGAAGATTGACAATATGAGGGAAGAGCACAATGAAAAAGTGATTATGGAGTCGGAAAAGCAGGCTGCAATACAGGCTGCCGAGGCCGCTGAGCATAAGAAAGAGAAACCTCGCAAGGAGGTGGGTTTTGTTGCGGTGTCAATCGGTGAGGGCATCAATGAGATCTTCCGCGGACTTGGCGTGGATTATCTGATTGAGGGCGGTCAGACCATGAATCCGAGCACAGAGGATATGCTGAATGCAATCGACCAGGTGAATGCGGATACGATTTTTATTCTGCCGAATAACAGCAATATTATCCTTGCTGCAAATCAGGCAAAGGCACTGACGGAGGACAAAAGGATTGTGGTGATTCCGTCCAAGACCGTGCCGCAGGGCATTGCAGCGATGATTAATTATGTATATGACAGGACGGCTGACGAGAATGAAGAGTTCATGACTGAGGGAATGCATGCGATTCGTTCCGGTCAGGTAACATATGCCGTGCGTGATACCAGCATAGACGGCAAAGAAATCCGCCAGGGCGATATCATGGGACTGGATGATAAGACAATTCTTGCAGTGGGCCGGAATGTTGCGGATACAACCGTTGAGCTGGTTGCCTCGATGATGAGTGAGGAGGCCGAGCTGGTCAGCCTGTATTACGGTGAGGAGACTACGGAGGAAGCCGCAGGCGAGGTGGCAGACCGTATTTCGGAGCTCTATCCGGATGTTGATGTGGAAGTGCATTGTGGTGGACAGCCGATTTACTACTATGTGCTTTCAGTGGAATAAATAATCATACGAACAGAGAAAAGCTGTTGCCCAAAGTCCGGCGACAGCTTTTTTTACCATGCATATGGAAATGAAACGGAGAGAAAGATGCAGCTTACGGATTCGGTGACAAAGATTAAGGGAATC
>CAMALD010000276.1 GCA_945836355.1 uncultured Lachnospiraceae bacterium
CTTCCCACCGAACGAGACGACAAGTGTAGTAACGCTGGACCCGAAGGTGGAGCAGGAGATTATGGGCAGTGTCAAGCAGACGGAGCAGGGGGCATACCTTGCGATGGACCCGGAGCGAACGCAGAAAATCATGAAGTCGGTGGAAAGCGAGGTCGGAAAGCTCGAGGAGCTGGGCAAGAACCCGATAATCATTACTTCGCCGATTGTGCGTATGTATTTTAAACGAATGACAAAGGATTACTTTACAGACCTTATTGTAGTATCATATAATGAAATCGAGTCAAATGTTGAATTACAATCAGTAGGGATGGTGACGGCATAGTATGATTATTAAGAAATTTACCGCAGGCACGGAGACGGAAGCGATTATGCTTGCCAAGGAGGAGCTTGGCATGGAAGCAATCGTCATGAATATAAAAAAGAATACGCCGAAGGGAATTTACCGGCTGTTCCGCAAACCGACAGTCGAGATTACGGCTGCGCTTGACGAGAACATTGCGTATTCGGCGCAAAAGGAGGAGCCACCGAAGAGGAATCCGAACATTATTTATGATGAGGATGAGCAGGCGACAGCGTACGAGCCGTCAGGCAATTCTACAGCGATAGAACAAAAACTGGACAAGCTCCAGAATATGCTTGTAAGCCAGATGGCGGAGCAGTCAAAGAAAAAAGAAGAAAAACAGAACAGGGAAGCAGAAAAACCTGATGCAGGAGGCGATGAAAATGACAGCAATATCGCATGTATGAGGCTGATTTACAATCAGATGATTGCCAACGAGGTGGATGAGCAGTATGCTAATCAGGTCATCGGCGAGATTCAGCATAAGCTTAAGAAGAATGCCGGAGTGAACTACATTCTCATGAGCATGTACCAGAAAATTGTACTTAAGCTTGGCACCATCAAGACGATGGATGACGACAAAAAGAAATATAAGTTCTTCATCGGTCCTACCGGGGTTGGAAAGACAACTACCATTGCCAAAATTGCTTCCATGCTGAAAATGGAGCAGCAAAAAAAGGTTGCGCTCATGACGGCGGATACCTATCGGATTGCTGCGGTGGAGCAGCTGACAACCTATGCCAACATTCTTGATATTCCGCTCCAGGTCATCTATTCTGCGGATGAGGTGCAGGAGACAATGGAAAAATATAAGGATTATGATGTGGTGCTGGTCGATACTGCCGGGCGTTCCCACAAAAACAGGGAGCAGCGGGATGATATCGAAAAGCTGTTAAAGGCAGTGCCGGAGGAGGAAAGAGAGAATTATCTTGTGCTGAGCGCTACCACAAAATACCGTGACCTGTTAAAGATTACGGAGGCGTATTCGCAGATGACGGACTATGCACTGATATTCACCAAATTGGATGAGACAAGCTGCATCGGCAATATTCTGAATATCCGCATGAAGACCGGCGCGCCGCTGTCCTATGCAACCTTTGGACAGAATGTGCCGGATGATATCAGTGTAATCGACCCGCAGAGTATAGCTAAACAATTGTTAGGAGGCAGTGAATGATGGATCAGGCAGAACAGTTAAGAAAGCTTGTCAAACAGAATAACGGTTCGGCGCGCAACATCGCAAGAGTCATCACGGTCACTAGCGGAAAGGGCGGCGTCGGAAAATCGAGCATTTCGGTAAATTTAGGAATTGAGCTGGCAAAGGCAGGCAACAGGGTCATTATTATGGATGCCGATTTTGGTCTGGCAAATATTGAGGTTATGCTGGGCATAAGACCGCAGTACAATCTTGCCGATTTGATGTTTCACGGTAAGAGCATTAAGGATATTATCACCCAGGGACCGGAGAATATCGGATTTATTTCGGGCGGCTCGGGAATCCATGAACTGACCAGACTTACAAGGGAGCAGATTGTCAATCTGACAATGAAGCTGGTAGAGCTTGATGAGCTGACAGACATTATCATTATCGATACGGGTGCGGGAATTGCGGACAGTGTTTTGGAGTTCGTGGCTGCGAGTGCGGAGGTGCTTTTGGTCGCAACGCCGGAGCCGACCTCCATCACCGATGCGTACGCCTTGTTAAAAACGCTCAACCGTAAGTCGGAATTTTCTACGGATAATACGCGCATCCGCATGATTGCAAACCGGGTGGCAAATTCGGATGATGGCAAAGAACTGTATGAAAAGCTGAATGTCGTAGTGTCAAAGTTTTTAAACTTTGAGCTGGAATATCTGGGGGATATCCCGCAGGATGAGAAGGTGTCTCATGCGATTATCCGGCAGAAACCGATTGTATTATCAGCGCCGAATTCGGGAGCGGGAAAAGCGCTGCGCGATCTGGCGGCAAAGCTGAACGGAACCTATGAGCCTATGGCAAACGGCAAGAAGGGAATAGCACAATTATTTACAAATCTGATTAAAACAACCTGTAAATCAAAGCAAAAGGGATAAAGAAACATGGCAGCAAATGCACTTTCCATCGGACAAAAAATTGAAATGACCAGATTCTACGGGAGTGGTCTTGGACAGGCAAAAGAAGTGAAGACCTATGTGAGCCAGCTGCTGGATATCAAGGATGCCTCCAGAATCTACATCGCAATGCCGATGGAGGGCGGAAAAATGTTCTTGCTGGAAAACGGTGATAAATACAATCTGTATTTCTACGCCCAGACTGGTCTGTATCACTGCGTGGCGCAGGTGGAGAACCGATATCGCTCGAAACAGATTTATCTTGCAGAAATGGTTTTTCTGTCCGAGGTAGAAAAGTATCAGCGGAGACAGTTTTACCGTCTGAACTGCATTCTGGACATGACGTACAGGCGCAAGGACGGAACGGATAACCCACAACAAGGTGTGATTATTGATATCAGCGGGGGCGGTCTGCGATTTAAC
>CAMALD010000277.1 GCA_945836355.1 uncultured Lachnospiraceae bacterium
GGTGGTGTGGAGCGCAAACTGTTCGCGCAGAACCTCCGGTGAAAGAGCACGCGGGCCGGTGATGGTGGTGAGCAGGTAGCGGTGAAACAGACCGCTTGTGCAGATTTCACGAATCATTTCGGAGGTGTCCTTTTCTTTCACAGCGGTGAAAATCAGAGTGACCGGGCGTCCTCCGGCAATGAGCTTCATGGAATCTAAAAGCATGCGGATGCCGTCCGCGTTGTGCGCACCGTCCAGATACATATCCGGCGCAATCTGTTCGAGGCGCCCCTCCCACTGTGAGCTGCCCAGGGCCTCCCTGCAAAGGGATAGATCCGGCGCGGAGACTGGCTGCCTGTTTTCGGAATTTGTGGAAAGCAGATACAGCGCGGCGGTAAATGCGATGGCACCGTTTTCCATCTGATAGGTGGCGGGGCTGTTTACGGTGAGCCTTTGCGGATGGGACAAAAAGGCAGAAAAGAAGCGGCTCCCGGCTGCCTGCTTCACGGAACCGTCCGCTGCCGGGTGAAACATTGCCGCATCCGGGGTAAAATCGTAGCAGATTTTACCGTCCTGTGAGGAAATCAGGCGGCAGTCACGGCGGGAAATTCCCATGCAGTCCGCACAGGCATTCCCGGCAGCTCGCTGTAATACGTCGCATACCTCCGGTTCGTCGGCACAGTAGATTAATGGGATATTCGCCTTGATAATACCGGATTTTTCGGAGGCTATTTTGGCAAGAGTATCCCCTAAAACCTCGGTGTGGTCGTGGCTGATGGAGGTGATGACGGTCAGCAGGGGATGGGCGATGGCGTTCGTCGAGTCAAGCCGGCCGCCCAGACCGGTTTCCACGATGACAAAATCCACGTTTTGCTCCGCATAGTAGCACATGGCAATCGCGAACAGGTAATCAAAATAGGTGATACCGGTATAACCCTCCGCCGCGAGGGCTGTGACTGCCTGCTGTACACGGAGAAAGCTAGAGGTAAAGCTGTCGCGGTCAATCATTTGCCGGTCAATTTGGATGCGTTCGCGGATGTCCACCAGATGGGGGGAGATGAAAAGCCCGGTGCGGTATCCGTTTGTGGTCAGAATATCTGCCAGAAAAGCGCATACGGAGCCCTTGCCGTTGGTGCCTGCCACATGGACACATTTCAGGGCTTCCTCCGGATGCCCGAGCATGTCAAGCAGCCGGGAAGCGTTTTCCACCCCCGGATGCGTACCATATTTGCCTACGGAATCAAAATATTTTACTGCGTCTTCATAAGTATCCATTGCTGTAATTCCCCGACCTGATTTGATTAATTAAAAAGCGTTTTGCTGCCAAGCTCAACATCTAATTCATGTTCGGTGTAAACACCGTCTACAAGGCGCTGCAAGGTCACGTGAATAACGGTGCCGCAGCGGTAGGAATTCACTTTTTCCTGAAGCTGGCTGCGTGTGGTCACATCGGAGCCGTTAATCTTTGTGATGATATCGCCGGCGTAAATACCGCCTTGCTGTGCAGGGCCGCCTTCTACAACGTCCGAAATGTAAACGCCCATCGGAAAACCGTAGAGAGAAGCAATCTCGTCCGTAATTTCGTTCTGGGAGAGATAAACGCCGAGATATCCCTGCTCTTCTTCAGTCAGTATTTCACGGTTCATCAGCTCGTCGAGAATGTCAATGGCGCTGTCAATCGGAATGGCATAGCCAATCCCTTCGACCGAAGTGCTGGAGAGCTTGGCGGAATTGATGCCGATTACCTCGCCCCTGGTATTGAGCAGCGCACCGCCGCTGTTTCCCGGATTGATGGCTGCGTCCACCTGGAGTGCGTTGAGCTTGGTGCTCTTGCCGGTGGAAGAATCCGTTACGGTAATCTCGCGGTTTTTGGCGCTGAGATATCCGACGGTGGTGGTCTGACCGTAGCCGAGCGCATTGCCGATTGCAATCACCATCTGCCCCACTTTAATGCTGTCAGAGCTTCCGAGGGAAGCTATGGAGATGGCATCCAGGGTATCTTTCGGAATGTCCGACAGAGCAACCGAGACAATAGCGAGGTCGGCAGCATCATCGGTACCGCGCACCGAAGCGGCAACCTTTGTCCCGTCAATAAAAGTAATCTCGGTAGTCAGAGCATCGTCGACAACATGATTGTTGGTGGCAATCAGCAGCTCAGTATCGTTTTTGCCGAGAATAATGCCTGAGCCTGAGCCCTCGGTGGTGTCCTCGTAGAGATAGCCGAAAAAGCTGGTCGAGGTACGGAAGGTACAAAAAATAGAGACCAGAGACGGCATTGCCCTGTCAACGATATCCGATACATCCGCTGTTGCAACAGAGGTGGAGGAAGCCACTGCTGTGGATGCGATAATCGACGTATTCAAGGCACCCTGTCCTCCCGCAGAATTGCTGCCGGATGGCGCCTGATGGTATGCAGGACGTGCCTGCGGATTCAAAAGGTAATACAATTCGTTAAAGCCTAAAAATGCGCCGCTTGCCACGACACCGAAGAGAGCTGCAGCGGCAAGAAAGGCAACGCAACGGCGAAGACCTTTGCCAAAGCCGCTCTTTTTGCGGGCGCGTCTTACCGGCTCCTCCGGAATCGGAGAGTAGAGAGGCTTAATTGGCGGGGGATCGATAGGGGCTTCTTCCGTTGTATCTGCCATGGGTACAACCGGCAGGGAAGCCTCATTGTCCGTAGCACCGGTTACATCGTTATCCGGTGTGCCCTCCTCCGGATTTTGTGCTGCGCTCGCTATCTTGTCCGCGTAAAAGCTGTATTCATCAGAAAAATTGTCCGTCATAATATGCCTCTTTTCTGTAAATATAATTCTGTATAGGAAGTTTTTATTGAAATTTTTGGTAATCTGTTGTATA
>CAMALD010000278.1 GCA_945836355.1 uncultured Lachnospiraceae bacterium
TTATATAGAGATGAGGTAGGTGTAGCATTACGATGAAGCATGTTGTGGAATCGGGAATGTATTTTGGAGATTACCCGAAAGAAGATTTTTTTGCGATAGAAAATTCGATGTTACATCAATCTATGGGAGAAGGAATTAAGACAGTGGAATTTATTTTGCTAAGACGCAATAACAATGTGTTATTCGTTGAAGCGAAAACAAGCTGTCCGAATGCGATAAATAAAGACGAAAGTGTGACAAAACATGAGAGTTTTGAAAAGTACTGCAAAGAGATAACGGAAAAGTTCTGTGATTCTCTTGATATGTATTTGTCTGTTGTATTAGGAAAACGCGCAACTATGGACTGGTGAAAAACTCTGTTTCATAATTGAGTGAATATGCTGTATATTCCCGTAATGAGAATACGAAAGCTCGTATGTAGAATGCTTGCTTTTTTTGGAAAATAAAGGTATAAATATATTATCTATTCTATTACTATAGAGCATTGTTTAGTGATAGTTGTACATGGCGTGAAAGGTGAGAAAGGCATATTTATATTCCGGAGGATTATGTCGGATGGAATATGAAAAGAAACATTATGAGTGAATGGTCGTTTGGACAACTGATTGCGAATGAACGGAAAAAGCAGAAGGTGTCGGGAGAGATACTGACGCAGGGAATCGGAACCAAGCAAGGCCTCCATAAGATAGAAATCGGACAGATGCAGTGTGACAAGCTGTTTGGGGATATTGTATTACAACGGCTGGGCAGGTCTCCGGATAAGCTGGAGTATATTTTGAGCTGGAATGAGTATCGGCTTGAGTGTATCCGGACATGGTTTGAGGAGTGCGTTTATAAGCGAAAGAGAAAATGGGCAGAAACCGCCTTGCAGCTATATGAGCGTAAGGTGCCGAGACTTGGGGCGGTGCAGCGGATGTATCTGGACCGCGGACACGCCATGATTTCGTACTGGATTGACAAGGATCCGGCGCAGGCGGAGTGTTGGCTGGTGAAGGCACTGGATGACACATTTTTGCAGTGGAGCGAGCCGGTATGGGATAAATGCAGGGTATCCACGATGGAGCTCGAAAATATGCTGGCGCTGGTAAGGGCGCGGCAGGAGCAGGGGAAATCGGAGGGTGCCCTGTTGAAGCGGTGCGGTACATATATCCAGAGCTATATTACGGATGGAGAGGAAAACGCGAAGATATATAGCAAATATGCATGGCTGGCGGCAAAGCATGCAAGTGAGGAAGGAAATCCGGGCCGGGCGCTTGCGCTTTGTGTGGAGGCACTGGACCGTCTGCGCAGATACAATATTGAGTATTTTATGCAGCCCCTGCTGAACAGTATTCTCCGATACCGGAGGCAGTGCCTGCTTTTGGCGAAGAAGAAAAAGCCGGAGGGTATAGAAGCCGAAGCAGCCGCGGCATTGGAGAAAACCTCCGGAAAGTGCCATTATCGCGGGTATCTGAATGCAATTGACCGGTTGCACAAGGAATTTGGAGAGGAATGGCGCCCGACGGATTCGATTTTGTATAACTGCACGCAAAAGTCATATCATCTGGATTTTGAGATTCTGCGCGCCGAGCGGTATGCGCAGTGTATGACGCAGGAGGTGGTTTCGGCAGGTGTGTATGAGCACCCGAAGGAAATAGCGAAGATAGAGAACCGGAGAAGCGCGCCGCAGGGGAGAAAATTTGCTGTGCTGATGGAAAAGCTCGGTCTGGAGCGGGAGAAAACGTCCGGTTTCGTCGTGACAGATTCCTTTGAGGTGCTGGAGCTGCGCAAACAGATACAGGGGCACATCAACAGACACCAGTATGAGGAAGTGAAGCCTCTGCTTGGGGAGCTGGAGCAGAAGCTGGATTTGGGCTGTGCGGAAAACCGCAGGGTTATTCACGTGATACAGAATCTGATTGATTTAAAAGAAAATAACCGTGCGTATGAGGAGCTTCTGCAGGAGGACTGGGAAATGCTCGGGGAGACCTATTTCCTGTCGGCGAGGAGGCTGAGAATCTCACCGGAGATAAAAATACAGAGAGGAAAAAAGCAGACCTACCGCGCCCCGATGCGGAATGAAACAGATCTTATCAATCAAATTGCCATTTTGCTTGAGAATCTGGGGCGCAAGGATGAGGCAATCCGGTTATATGAGTGGGTGCTGAAAACCTTCGAGCGGAGCAGAGTGAAAAAGCAGTGGAGATATCATTCCTACGGGCTGATGCTTGAGAATGCAGCAAAAGTAAAGTGTTCTGCCGAGGAAAGCAAAGAAGTGCTACGTTATGAATTATCCTGTGGAAAGGCAGGCTCACTGCCGTATAATTATCTGACTCTGGCATGCGCACTGAAGGACGACAGCTCAAACAGGGAGACCTGCCGTCGGATGATACGGGATGTCATCCATCTGTATGAGCTGTCCAACAATGATGTAAATAAAAGAATAGCAGAGAAGTATTATCGGAAAAACTTTCGGAAGTGATAGAGAAGGTCTAGTCCCGCCCAGTGTTGGTTGGGCAAGGATTTTCCTCATACAGGCTAATCTGGGTGTCGTTGCCCGATGGTATCGGATCCTGGATGTCCCCTGCCGGAATCAGGCCGAGCCAGATGAGAATTGCAGTGATGCAGCAGAGAAGCATTTTTTTGAGAATGATGGTGTTTCTGTTATGTTTTTTCATAGTAGTTCCTTTCTGCGCATGATATAGATGCGGCTTAGTTTTTGTGGTGCCGGTTTTGTCTGAAACAGGCACCAAGCGGTTTATTTTAGCTACGGGAAAATTATATAAAAATGAAATGAATAGAAACATACGTTTTGGGTTGACCGGAAGAAATATCTCCGGTTA
>CAMALD010000279.1 GCA_945836355.1 uncultured Lachnospiraceae bacterium
AGAAGAAGCTCCAAATACATTTATCACCGCCCAATATGCGGCCTGCGCAATTCAGTAGAGAAAAATCAGCTCCGTGCCGGTATAGTAATGCTGAATAATCTCCTCAAAATCTTTTCCGGCATCCACAAGCCCTTTCACACCATTCTGGCTCATTCCGGTGCCGTGCCCGTAACCGCCTCCCGTCAGTTTTATCGCAGTCAGCGTGCCATTTTCCCTAATCTCATCCAAAACAAAAAATGCACTCGGGAGCGTCGTCATACGGGATACTGCGCTCCCATCCATACGGATAACATCCGTTTCTTTCGGCGCAAAGGCCGCCCTGATTGCTGTCTGGTACACGATTTCTGCCTGCGCCTCCTTTAGGCTGCCCTTCTCTTCCTTCCAGCCGCTCACCAGCACCTTTAAGATGATACCGCTTTTGGCGCGCTCGGATACCTCCACATGATCTATCCGCTTTAAACCGGTCGCCTCACATAGCTGTGCTTTGATCTGCTCCGCCGGGAATGTCACCTCCCAGCGATACCAGCTAAATCCACTGTCATAGGTTTCCACATCCGTGCTGCAGATAAATTCCCGGAACGCCTTTTCATCGGAAAAATCAGGTTCCGCCTTCTCCTCGTTTTGCAGATATCCGGTCAAATACGCCAATGGTGCGGCATTCTCCCAAACCTCCTCATAGCTGGCGGTATGCCCGCAGGACGACGAAAAATAGTATGCCGTGATAACACTGCCCCCGGCGGCAGCTACCAGCCCGTAGGTCTCCTTCACCGCCAGAATTGACGCTGCATTTTCTGCAATATTATTGTAGACCTGGCAGCTGACGCTATCATCCACATGCGCTCCGTAGGAGCGGTAACGGCTCGCCACCAGCTGATTAAACGCATAGCTTCTCGCACACACCGCCTGCACCTTAAGTGCCTCATCCCCGTAGGACGTCGGCATCTCACTCGGTATCACCGCATAAAGATATTCTTCCATCGACAGCTCGTTAATCAGCAGCAGCCCGTTTTTATCCGCAACAATTTCCAGACTGCCCCTGTATGCCGGATTGCCGCACGAACGGCCCACACTCAGCACCTGAAGCTTGCCTTCGCCTCCGACAGTATTCAGCAGAATTCTCTCTTCCTCGCCCGCAAGCTCCGCTGCCGTAAAGCTCACGATTTCACCTTTGG
Source organism: uncultured Lachnospiraceae bacterium (assembly GCA_945836355.1). Taxonomy (GTDB): domain Bacteria; phylum Bacillota; class Clostridia; order Lachnospirales; family Lachnospiraceae; genus RGIG4057. The sequence continues at coordinate 1,173 of CAMALD010000279.1, forward strand.
CGTAGCTGCTCTGCTTCTCCCCTTTGGTCACAGTGAACTCTCGATCCGCAGTGATTTCTATTTTATCATGATGCATGGATTTGTAGCCTGTCGTCCTGATCAGCACCCGGATATTGTCCGCCTTCAGTTTTTCCGTAATCAGCGCCGCACATATCCTTCCATTCTCCACAACAAAGTCTGTAATCGTATATCCGACTAAAATACGGTTTGTCTTCTCCATTGCAAGCTCGCCATAAATTTTGTATATCCGGTACTGCTCTGCGAACTCCAGCCTGCCATATCCCTCCACCTCGATCATATCATCCGTGGTCATCAGGACCTTGCCCTGTATAATATCATTTTTGCATGTAATCCCCCGTATGATTCCGTTTTGTATGGTCAGGTCACAAATGCCCTGCTCAAAACCGCTTTGTAGAGGATATTCCGTCCGGTATTCCCGGCTCTGTCCGTTGACAAACACCGAAAGCTCCGTATTCTCGGCTTTTATCACCCACACATTCGGAATCACCTTTTCCTGTGGCACACTGCCCCGCACATACAGGATTCGTGCTCCTGTGTGGCATATTTCAATGGTCCGGTCCTGATACTGTTCCATTCCCTGCAGCCCCTGTGTGCTGCCCTTCGCCTGTCTGCCCACCGGGTCCTCCCTCGGCAACAGCATGTCAGCAAGGACGCTGCTGTAATCTTCGCAGCCGTCATACTTATATTTGGTGCTGTTTTCATCATACATCACATTGTTTTCTTCGACAGACAACACATACACCGTACTGAAACGGGGATAAACTCCTTGCTCTGCTTTCTTTGCTGCCACCGCTTTACAAATCGCTTCATAGATTGTCAGAAACTCACCCAGATACAGCTTATCCTCTTCCTTTACCGTTCTCAGCCGTTCCGGAATCGCTGCAATCAGCGCATAGTAATCCAGCTCTTCCGTTTTGCATACATTTACCAAAAAGTCCCTTTGTTCTCCACAGGTCAGCTCGTGCTCCGGCGCAATTTGCTCCGCCTTCACATATCCTGCGCTCACCGCCGCATTAATCTGTACGGCCTCAGGCACTTCCGCAAGCATCCCGGCAAGCTCGTCTGCCATTGTAAGCTCCTTCTGCTCCTTTTCGGTATAATGCAGATAGCTTAAAAGCCGACATGCCTCCGCCTGTGTGATTCCCTCCTTCTCCTCATGAAACGTGAATTGCTCCGGCACTCCCATGTCTGTCTCCTCGTTCCCGTTTTGCTCTGTTTCTTCCCCGTGGTCATTCCCCCGCCTGCCAGCCCCGCCGATAATATTGTAAAAGAAAATTCCCCCGGCAAGAATGACACATATCATAATCAATACTGCATTTTTCCATTTCCCGCTTTTCAAAAAATCCTTCATTATCCGGTTTCCTCCTTCTCTCCAATATTCTATGCAGGGGCTGTCCCAATTATATCATGCGATTCTATTCCGGGTTTTCCCGGAAATATTACTTTATCAACATTTTCTGTCTCCGATGCACCCTTACTGCCGGCACAGCTTTCGAAGGGTATTCGCCGTCCTGATGGTAAGCTTCTCCGCGATTCCCGCACAAGCCGTCTTTTTCCACCAATTACATTTCTGATATTGTTTTGTGTCAAAGGTCCA
>CAMALD010000280.1 GCA_945836355.1 uncultured Lachnospiraceae bacterium
TCGTTGCCCGGATACTGTTACAGCCGTGGGCAATATTGGCAAATGGTCCGCCATGTACCAGTGCCGGTGTATGCTCCAGTGTCTGAATCAGATTCGGCTTGATTGCATCCTTCAAAAGTGCCGTCATGGAACCGACGCAGTTCAACTGCCCTGCAGTTACAGGCTCATTGTCCACATCATATGCAACAATAATTCTGGATAACCGCTCCTGCAAATCATGAATATCGGTTGCAAGACAAAGAATCGCCATAATCTCAGAAGCAACCGTAATCACGAATCCATCCTCACGCATCACACCGTCGCCTTTTTTCCCAAGTCCGACAATAATATTTCGGAGTACTCTGTCATTCATATCCAAACAACGTTTAAATACAATTCGTTTCGGGTCAATACGCAGACTGTTTCCCTGATGGATATGATTGTCCATTACCGCAGCCAACAGGTTATTGGCAGAAGTGATTGCATGAAAATCTCCAGTAAAATGAAGATTCAGATCCTCCATCGGGACAACCTGGGAATAACCGCCACCTGCTGCACCACCCTTTACGCCAAAGCACGGACCAAGAGACGGCTCACGAAGCGCGATAATCGCCTTTTTTCCAAGCTTGCACATAGCCTGTCCAAGCCCGACGGTAACAGTCGTTTTTCCTTCTCCTGCAGGTGTCGGATTGATGGCTGTCACAAGAATCAGCTTTCCATCCGGATTTTCCTTTACGGAATTCATGTATTCATCTGATAACTTTGCCTTGTATTTTCCATACAGTTCCAAATCATCTTCTGTGATTCCAAGTGAGGTTCCTACCTCTTTAATCGGCAGCATCTCTGCCTGCTGTGCAATCTCAATATCTGTAAGCATACTCTTTTGTCTCCTTTTCTATTTTTGCCTTTTTATATGTTATAAATATTGCTCCACATAGTTCTCAAATTCTTCCATGCTCATCAGAACCTTTCTCGGCTTTGTTCCTTCCTCCGGACCGACAACACCCGCATCGGAAAGCTGATCCATAATTCTCGCTGCACGGTTAAATCCGATTTTATATACTCTCTGCAGCATACCAATCGACGCTTTATCTTTTCCGATTATGAATTTACCGGCATCCACAAAGTAATCATCGTATTCCGACTCTGCCGAAGCCGTGCCGCCTGTGCTTCCTACCTTTGCATTTGCAATTTCGTTGGATATCGCCTCGTCGTACTGAACCTCACCGATTTGTTCTTTTAAGAAATCAACGACATTTGCGATTTCTTCGTCTGAAAGAAATGCGCCCTGTACACGAACCGGTTTCGGGTATCCGGTCGGATAAAACAGCATGTCACCTTTTCCGAGCAGCTTCTCTGCACCATTCATATCAAGAATCGTCCGGGAATCCACACCGGAAGAAACCGTCATGGCAATTCTCGAAGGCACATTTGCCTTGATCAGTCCCGTAATGACGTCAACCGATGGTCGCTGGGTAGCAATGACAAGGTGAATTCCTGCCGCACGGGCAAGCTGTGACAGCCGGACAATCGCATCCTCGACCTCTCCATGTGCCACCATCATCAAATCAGCAAGCTCGTCTACAATAATCACAATCTGAGGTAGCTTCTTTAATTCCTCATTGCCCTCCTCAAGCCCTGTGACACTTTTTACTTTTTCATTATAGCCCTGCAGATTCCGGACATTATATTGTGCAAACAGCTGATACCTGTTTGTCATCTCAAGGACAGCCCAGTTTAATGCACCTGCCGCCTTTTTCGGATCCGTCACAACCGGAATCAGCATATGGGGAATCCCGTTATAAATACTCAGCTCCACCTGTTTCGGATCTACCATGATAAGCTTTACATCATCCGGTTTTGCCTTGTACAAAATACTCATAATGAGTGTATTGATACAGACGGATTTACCGGAACCGGTAGCACCCGCGATTAAAAGGTGTGGCATCTTGGCGATATCTGCCACCACGACCTGTCCACTGATATCCTTACCCACCGCAAATGCGATGTTGGACGGAAAGTTCTTGAAGCTGTCGGATTCCAGAAGCTCTCTGAAATATACCGCCTGACTTTCTTTGTTCGGTACTTCGATTCCGACTGCCGGTTTCCCCGGTATCGGTGCCTCGATACGAATATCCGCAGCCGCAAGATTCAGCTTGATATCATCTGCAAGGTTCGTAATTTTGGAAACCTTGACACCCTGCTCTGGCTGAAGCTCATATCTCGTAACGGACGGGCCACAGCTGTAATCCGTAATCGTCACATTCACTCCGAAATTCTCAAGCGTGCTCTTCAATTTCATCGCTGTCTCCCGAACAGATGCCTCATTGGATTTTCCACTCTTTCCTTTGCCGCTCTTTAACAGATTAAGCGGTGGGAACTTATACGGAGCAGCCGGTTTTTCTTCCATCGTCTCCTGAATTGTCTCTGCAATACTGTCCCGGGCTTCGAGCATCTCCTGTTCGGATTCCTTTGTTTTTCTCGGTTTGCGCTTTACCGTCTCCTGCGCAGCCTGCTCGGTTCCTTCCTGCATGAGTTCCTGTGCTGTCATCGACGGCGTATCTTCCACAGATGTCTTTTCTGTATGCAGATTCTTTGTTTGTACCGTTGCATCCTCCTGTGCTGATGCGCTCTCTGCAAACTCCGGCTTGTCAAAGAAATCTACACTTCTGGTATTCTTTTTCTTCTTTAATAAATCGATATCCACATATCCGTCTGCCACATCCTTTGCATCCTGCAGTGTCAGATTCGGATTAAACAAGTCCTCCGGCGGAAGCGGCTTTAATTCATGTCCCTCCTCTCCTTC
>CAMALD010000281.1 GCA_945836355.1 uncultured Lachnospiraceae bacterium
ATAGCCGATTTTTTCTGCATGTTACATAAAATCAAACCGCCTTTGCCTTTAAAAAGACAAAAAAATATGCTAAAATGAAATCACTATATTATGCGCGGTGGCGCAAATGCCAGTATAGAAGGAGAAGGTATGAACAGGGAATGGTCATTAAAGGAATTGTATGATGGTTACCAGGATGAAAGGTTTCAGCAGGATTTGGAAAAACTGAAGCTGGCGGTGGACGAGTATAATGCATGTGCGGAGGCATTGGACGCCGCGAGACCGGCAGAGAGTATACATAATCAGCTGGAGCTGTCTGATACGGTGCGCATGATTGCCCACAAGCTGCTGTCGTACTGCAGTCTTTCGGAGGCGGTCAACACTTCGGATAAAGAAGCGGCAGCATATCAGTCAAGGATTTACATGATTTTGAGTGAGCAGACCAAAGCGGCGACGACATTTGAGCGCTTTGTCGCAGCGGTGCAGGATTTGGACAGTGTGATTGCTTCGGATGAATTTCTGACCGGGTATGCGTATCGGCTGAACAGAATCAGAAAGAATGCCGCACATAATCTGAGCGAGGAGGTTGAGGAGGCAGTATCCAAGCTTAATCTCTCGGGAGGTCAGGCGTGGGCAAAGCTGCACGGCTATCTGACCTCTTCGGTAAAGGTCGATTATGAGGGCGGTACAATGCCGCTTTCAGCTATTCGGAATCTGGCATACGCCAAGGATGCAGGGATTCGCAAGCGTGCGTATGAGGCGGAGCTGGCGTGTTATGACAAGATCAAGGATTCCGTTGCATTTTCTTTGAACAGTATCAAACAGCAGGTGCTTACCATGGCGCAGCTGCGCGGTTATGAATCGCCGCTTGCCATGACATTGGAGCAGGCTGCAATGAAGCGTGAGACCTTGGATGCCATGTTTACGGCAATACAGGAATACCTGCCGAAATTCTGGCAGTATCTGCGCCGGAAGGGTGAATTGCTCGGACACAAAAACGGTCTGCCATGGTATGAACTGTTTGCACCGATGGGGGGCAACAGCCGTACCTTTACCACCGAGGAGGCAAAAGATTATCTTTTAGGTATTTTTCAGGGCTTTGCGCCGGATCTTGCTGATATGGTGGCGCGTGCCTTTGACCAGGCGTGGATTGATTTCTATCCGCATGAAGGCAAAGCGGGCGGTGCTTTTTGTGCCGAGGTATATTGTCTGCGTCAGAGCCGTATTTTGACCAATTTTGACGGTACGTTAAGCGATGTGGTCACTTTAGCGCATGAGCTTGGGCATGCATACCACAATGAGCAGCTTTTTGACAATCGCATCGGGAATACGGATTATTCCATGCCGGTAGCGGAGACGGCATCCACGTTTAATGAGGCTGTGGTTATGGACGCGGCGATTGCGGCAGCAACCGGGGAGGAGCGTATTGCACTGATTGAGAGCCAGCTTCAGGATGTGACGCAGATTATCTGTGATATTTATTCGCGGTATCTGTTTGAAACTGCGGTATTTGAAAAAAAGTCGGAGGGATTTTTATTTCCGGATGAGCTGGAGAAGCTGATGCTGGATGCCCAGAAGACGGCGTACGGCAGCGGACTTGATCCGGATTACCTGCATCCGTACATGTGGGTATGTAAAGGACATTATTATTCCGCGGAGCTTAGTTTCTATAACTTTCCGTATGCGTTCGGCGGACTGTTTGCTCGGGGGCTGTATGCAAAATATCTGGAGGAGGGTGAGGCATTTCTGCCGAGGTACCGCGCACTTTTGAAGGCTACACCGGTATGCACGGTTGAGGATGCCGCCAGGGTGGCGGATATCGATCTGTCCAGACCGGATTTCTTCCGCAAGAGCCTGCAGAGCTACGCAGACAGAATCGATGAGTTTCTTGCACTGACGGAGGGATGATAGATGAAGCGGTTTTTGCACCTGAAAAGATTGTGGATTCTCATCCTGCTTCCGACGGCGCTGGTGTCGCTGTTTCTGTCATCCTGTTCCGCTGAGATAGCCGAGCATGTGTTTGCGCGCGGGATATTTGTGGTATTATCATGGATCATGTCCCATATCAGTGGTCTGATACCGTTTTCACTGATGGAGCTGGGAATTATCGTGCTGCCATTTTTGGCGCTGGTTCTGCTGGCGGTCTTCATTGTGCGGATGATTCGTGTCAGGCAGGACAGGGGCTTTCGGCTGGCCAAGGCATTTTTGAATCTGGCATGTATTGTTTCGGTCGTTGCATTTCTGCTGATTATCGGGTGCTCGATTAATTATTACCGCTACCCGGTCAGTCATTATCTCGGGCTGACAGTAGAGCCTGCCACCGGTGAGGAGCTGTACGGGCTTGTGGTGGAGCTGGCGGAGGAGGCATCCGCAATACGGGAAGAGCTGACCGGGCTTGAGGATGAAAACGGCGTCTACCGGCTTTCCTTTTCCGAGAAGCAGCTCGGCAGGGAGGCGGTTCGCGCGTTTGCAGCACTGGCGCAGGAATACGAGGTGTTTTCGGGGTATTATCCCCAGCCGAAGCGGATTCTTTTTTCACGCACGATGTCACGCACGGAGCTGACCGGGATATTTTGTCCGTTTACGATGGAGGCGAATGTAAATGTGGATATATCGCCGTATTCCATCGGCTCGACAATGTGCCATGAGCTTGCTCACTTAAAAGGCTTTATCCGGGAGGATGAGGCAAACTACATTGCTTATCTGGCGTGTATGGCGTCGGACTGCCCGGAGCTTCGCTACAGTGGCGTGATGGAGGCGCTGATTCTTGCGGGCAATGCGCTCTATCGCAAGAATCCGGAG
>CAMALD010000282.1 GCA_945836355.1 uncultured Lachnospiraceae bacterium
AGAATTACAGAGCAGAAATGGAGGACTTTATGGAGAATCGAAAGGTTTATCTGAACAGACATAATAATCTGCTTTCGCTGGAAGAGCATATGTATGAACTGGTGGATGTTAAGACCCCTAACGTATTCCGAAATCTTTTTCCGTACGATGAGGTGCCGAAAATTGCGTTTAATGACCGCATCGTGCCGCACAATATGCCGGAGGAGATTTGGATTACCGATACCACCTTCCGTGACGGTCAGCAGTCCAGAGCACCTTACACGACGGAGCAGATTGTGACAATTTTTGACTATCTGCACCGGCTGGGCGGACCGAACGGTATTATTCGTCAGAGTGAGTTCTTTTTATACAGCAAGAAAGACCGTGATGCCGTATACAAGTGTATGGAGCGTGGGTATGATTTCCCGGAGGTTACATCATGGATTCGCGCCAGCAAGCAGGATTTTCAGCTTGTGAAGGACATCGGCATGAAAGAGACCGGTATTCTGGTAAGTTGTTCGGATTATCATATTTTTTACAAGATGCATATGACCCGCAGTCAGGCGATGAATCATTACTTAAGCGTTGTCCGTGAATGCCTTGAGACCGGCGTGGCACCACGCTGCCATCTGGAAGATATCACCCGCTCGGACATATACGGCTTTGTGATTCCGTTCTGCCTGGAGCTGATGAAGCTTGGTGCGGAGTACGGGATTCCGGTGAAGATTCGCGCCTGCGATACGATGGGTTACGGCGTCAACTTCCCGGGTGCGGTGATTCCGCGTTCTGTGCAGGGCATTATCTATGGTCTGAACACGCATGCCGGTGTGCCGGCAGAGCTTTTGGAATGGCACGGACATAACGATTTCTACAAGGCAGTGAGCAACTCCACCACAGCCTGGCTGTACGGCGCATGCGGCGTGAACTGTTCCCTGTTCGGCATCGGCGAGCGTACCGGCAATACTCCTCTGGAGGCAATGGTGTTTGAGTATGCGCAGCTAAAGGGCACTCTTGACGGTATGGAGACTACGGTTATCACAGAGCTGGCGGAGTATTACAAGAAGGAGATCGGTTATAAGATTCCGCATCGCACGCCATTTGTCGGAAAGAACTTCAACGTTACCCGTGCAGGCATCCACGCGGACGGTCTGCTTAAGAATGAGGAAATCTACAATATTTTTGATACGGAAAAATTCCTGAATCGTCCGGTTCTGGTATCGGTATCAAACACCTCCGGTCTTGCGGGCATTGCGCACTGGATTAATTCGTTCTATCATTTGAAGGGCGAGAAGGCGCTGGACAAGAGCCATCCGATAATCGGGCACATTAAGGAGATTGTGGATAAGGAATATGAGGACGGACGTATCACGGTTATGACCGATGCGGAGCTGGTGGAGATTATCGAGGAGAACAAGGCACGCTACGGCGTCGATCTGCCGACCATCGATGTAAATGCAATTTAAAAGAAGAGAGGGCAAAGGATTATGAGTATGACAGCAGAACAGTTAGAAGCAGCAAAGGAGCGCTTTGGCCAGCTTTTGATCGAGCAGGATAAGCGCGTGGAAGATATGAAAGCGCAGGGAGGCTTTTTGGATTATCAGGCGCTGGATAAGATTATCATCGGCGTATGCGGCGGCGACGGTATCGGGCCGGCAATCACCGGTCAGGCGCAGCGTATTCTTGAGTTCCTTTTAAAGGATGAGGTGGCAAAGGGCAAGGTTGAGTTTAAGGTGATCGACGGGCTGACGATTGAGCGCCGTGCTGCTTTGCAGAAGGCAATTCCGGACGATACCTTAGAAGAGCTCAAGGCTTGTCATGTTATTCTGAAAGGACCGACCACCACACCTCGCAAGGGCGATCCGTGGCCGAATGTGGAGAGTGCTAACGTAGCGATGAGAAAGGCGTTGGATTTGTTTGCAAATGTCCGTCCGGTACGCATTCCGGAGCAGGGAATTGACTGGACCTTCTACCGTGAGAACACGGAGGGTGCATATGCAGTAGGAAGCAAGGGAGTTCATGTCACGGAAGACCTTGGAGTGGACTTTACCGTAGTAACAAGTCAGGGTACCGAGCGCATTATCCGTGCTGCCTTTGAGTTTGCAAAGGCGAACGGCAAGACCCGAGTGACAGCAGTTACAAAGGCAAATATCATCAAGACAACCGACGGAAAGTTCCTTGATGCGTTCCGCGAGATTGCAAAGGAATATCCGGATATCACAGCGGATGACTGGTATATCGATATCATGACTGCGAAGCTGATTGATGAGACCAGACGTCGTGATTTCCAGGTTGTTGTATTGCCGAATCTTTACGGTGATATCATCACCGATGAGGCGGCAGAGTTCCAGGGCGGTGTCGGAACGGCAGGAAGTGCCAATATTGGTAAGCGCTATGCTATGTTTGAGGCAATTCACGGCTCCGCACCTCGTATGGTGGCAGAGGGAAGAGCAAAGTATGCGGACCCTTGTAGTGTTATCCGTGCTGCTGCGATGCTTCTTTCTCATATCGGGTATCAGAAGCAATCGGATGCACTCTATAAGGCTCTGGATATCTGCACAATTACCGAGAAGAAGCTTGTGATGACCGGCCATGATGACGGTGCAACCAACGAACAGTTTGCTGACTACATTATGGAGACAATCAAGGGACTGTAACGTCTTTAGTTTCCACATTTTCCATGAGTGAACTTGCCGACTGCGAGCCGCGAGTGTGTTCCGTGCAGGCTTGCTCTCACTTGTTCCGATTTTTCAGGATGTTTTGACACGCTTTCTGATAAGTGACGCGTCGGT
>CAMALD010000283.1 GCA_945836355.1 uncultured Lachnospiraceae bacterium
CTCTCCGGCGGACAGAAAAAGCGCGCCGCATTGGTGCGCACACTGCTGACCCCCGCCGGACTCTTAGTCCTGGACGAGCCGACCAACCATCTGGACAGCGCCATGACCGAATGGCTTGAAAACTATCTGAACAATCACCGCGGCGCTTTTATTATGATTACACATGACCGGTATTTTCTTGACCGCGTAACCAACAAAATCGTCGAGCTGGACAAGGGACAGCTCTATTCCTACGCCGCCAATTACTCCCGCTTTCTGGAGCTAAAGGCGGAGAGAGAGGAAATGGCATTCGCTACCGAGCGCAAGGCAAAGAGCCTGTACCGCACCGAGCTGGAATGGATGCAGCGCGGCGCGCGTGCACGCTCCACAAAACAAAAGGCACATATCGAACGGTTTGAGGCTCTGCGTGACCGCGAAAAAATCGAGGTCGACGGTCAGGTAGAAATCAACTCCCTCTCCTCCCGTCTCGGCAAGAAAACCATCGAGCTCTCGCATGTATCGAAAGCCTTTAACGGCAGAACCTACATCCGCGATTTCAGCTACATCCTGCTCTCGACCGACCGCATCGGCATCATCGGTCCGAACGGCTGCGGCAAATCCACCCTGCTCAAAATACTTACCGGCATGCTCGAGCCGGATTCCGGCACCGTGGAATGCGGCACTACCGTCAAAATCGGCTATTTCTCACAGGAAAATGAAGCGATGGACGAATCCCTGCGCGTTATCGATTATGTGCGCGAGACCGCCGATTTTATCCGCACCACCGACGGCACCATCACCGCCTCACAGATGTGCGAAAAGTTCCTTTTTGCCGGCGCCATGCAGTATTCGGTCATCGCCAAGCTTTCAGGCGGAGAAAAACGCCGCCTGTACCTGCTCAAGATTCTTATGGAAGCCCCGAATATTCTGGTGCTCGACGAGCCTACCAACGACCTCGATATCCAGACCCTGACCATCCTTGAGGACTATTTAAAATCATTTCCGGGCATCATTGTGACGGTCTCCCACGACCGGTATTTTCTGGATAAGATTACCGAGCGCATCTTTGCATTTGAGGAGGATGGTATCATCCGCCGGTATGAAGGCAATTTCTCGGATTACAAGCTGGCATATGAAAGAATGCATCCGGATAACGCTGCAAACAGTGTATCTGGTCGTGACCAGACAAAGCATAGTGCTGCTAATACCTCGGGCGGTACCGGAAATTCCGCCGGAAAATCAGACAACACTTTAAGCGGCAGCGTTTCCGGCTCCTCCGACTCCAAGAGCAGCTGGAAAGCGCCGCGCACCACATTAAAATTTTCCTTTAAGGAGCAAAAGGAATACGAGACAATTGATGACGATATCGCGGCATTAGAGGACAAAATCAGCACCCTCGAAGCCCGGATTGCCGAAAATGCCACGAACTACAGCCGTCTCGCAGAGCTGACCGCAGAAAAGGAACAGGCCGAAGCCGATTTGAACGAAAAGATGGAGCGCTGGGTCTACCTCAACGATCTGGCAGAAAAAATTGCCGCGCAAAAGAAATAAATCGAACGATAAGTCAATCAATAAGGCGGATGAACTTGCCACTAACCAAGTTCATCCGCCTCTACTCCCAGCGCCTTTGCCAAAGCAAGCGCTGTTTTTAACGACAGATTTTCCACCTTTCTCTCCCCATATTCGATTCTTTGGAGCTGAGCAACCGTCATATGCGCCGCTTCCGCAAGCTCACTCTGCGTCATTCCATTAATCAGGCGAAGCTCCTGAACAGGCCTCTTTTGTCTTACCTTCATCAGACCGGACATCTCTTCTACCGCTTTCATAATGTCTGCCTCATGCATTGTAGGATACATCTTCCGTATCGTGCGAATACTGATACTTTCCCATATTTCATAAAAAGGTCTCGCACTATACCATTGATAATACGCCAGCACCCAACCGCTCCAGTAAATATCACTTCGATTTTCTCTCCATATCGGTATCGGAAAGTCGCAAACATAATCCACATCACCCAAAACCATATATGCCAACTCTGGACCGGATTTTCCTGCTATCACAGACACATCCCCCGTTCCAAAACGCCGGGCCAGCCCGCTGTATATAAACATTTTCCAAAAACAATCCGGATCGTAACCACAATCAAGGCACGCATACTCCAACATATCACCCAGGCGCGTCATGGCGCCCTCCAAATACATTTCATCGTAAGCGCGGGTCATCTGCTCTCACTCCCTGCCGAATAATGTCCAACATATATAATTCATCCGAGCCATACCTTGGCCTTCTGTCACCATTCAAATATTCGTCTCGTGCCGCTTTATCCCTCTTCGTTCTCAACGTAAAATATTTTGACCGATCTGCTTCCAGCGCATCAATAAAGTGAATATGCTCAAATGCTTTTGGCGATACAAGCACAATCTGTTCCCCGAGATTTCCCAAGCTCATCGCTTTTTTCAGTTTCTTCACAGAAATAGCATTGTTTAGAAAATCTTCTGCAAATGCAAAATAGGAGTCATCTGCACGATAACCGATAATCACATCATAGGTACTCGTATCAATATCAAAATGCTCCAGTAAATACTCTTTGGCATCCTTTGCAATAGAACTCGTAAGTCGAAAAGAACGATTTTTCAATAATATTGTCAACCAATGCAATATCGTATATTCTGAGTAATTCAAATTTAATACTTTCAATCCGGTTATATCCAGCTCGTAGCTGTTTGCATAACCATCATGCTCTTCGCCGCAGCTCCATTCCTTCGC
>CAMALD010000284.1 GCA_945836355.1 uncultured Lachnospiraceae bacterium
AGAGGTGCTGCGGTGAGAACACCGGCGACACACATTATGAGGAGGAACCAAGCAATGAATACGAAATTACCGTTTGTGACAAAGAAACAGATTGAGGAGATTGCAAAGACCTACCCGACTCCGTTTCATATTTACGATGAAAAAGCAATCCGTGAGAACGCCAGACTTCTCAAAAAGGCATTTTCCTGGAATAAAGGATACAAGGAATACTTTGCAGTAAAGGCAACCCCGAATCCATATATTCTGCAGATTCTGAAGGAAGAGGGCTGCGGAACGGACTGTTCCTCCATGACGGAGCTTATGATGTCCGAGGCTGTGGGAATTACCGGTGACAATATCATGTTTTCTTCCAATGACACTCCGGCAGGTGAATTTACAAAGGCAAAGGAGCTGGGCGCATACATCAATCTGGATGATTATACAATGATTGATTTTCTGGAGGCGGAGTGCGGAGTTCCGGAAACGGTTTGCTGCCGTTACAATCCGGGCGGTGTATATGAGGTGAGCAATGGCATCATGGATAATCCGGGAGATGCCAAGTATGGCATGACAAAGGAGCAGTTCATAGATGCGTACCGCAGGCTGATGAAGCTTGGAGTTAAGCATTTCGGCATCCACTCGTTTCTGGTGAGCAACACCGTTACAAACGATTATTATCCGATGCTTGCCCGTACGCTCTTTGAGCTGGCTGTGGAATTGAAGGAAAAAACAGGAGCACATATTTCCTTTATCAATCTGTCCGGCGGCGTAGGGATTCCTTATCGTCCGGAGCAGAAGGCGAATGACATCGAGATCATCGGTGAGGGAGTGCGCAGGGCGTTTGAGGAAATTCTGGTACCGGCAGGTATGGGGGATGTTGCCATCTTTACCGAACTTGGCCGCTTTATGCTGGCGCCTTACGGGCATCTGATTACGAAGGCAATTCATGAGAAGCATATCTATAAGGAGTACATCGGCGTGGATGCCTGTGCGGTGAATCTGATGCGTCCGGCAATGTACGGGGCATACCATCATATCACTGTGCTCGGAAAAGAAAATGCGCCTTGCGACCACAAATATGATGTCACGGGCTCCCTGTGCGAGAACAATGACAAATTTGCGGTAGACCGCATGCTTCCGAAGATTGATATAGGAGATTATCTGGTAATCCATGATACCGGTGCGCATGGCTTCTCGATGGGCTATAACTACAACGGAAAGCTGAAGTCGGCGGAGCTTTTACTGCGCGAGGACGGCTCGGTTAAGCTGATTCGCCGCGCGGAGACGCCGGAGGACTATTTTGCAACACTGGACTTTTCGGGATTTTTTAAATAGTAAAGTTCTAAAAAGGAAAGCTGCAAAAAAAATTCTGTATACCCCTAAAGTAATTTCAAAATCGTCCGATAAATAAAATAGAACAGTAAATACCCATTCAAAGGATGGAATGCGGGTCCGGGTAACGGGCGATTAAAGGATTAGGTGGTGATTATATGCGTATCGATGCATTCAATCGGGTTAGCCAGATGTATCAGGCAACCAGTACAAAGAAGACAACCGGTATCAGCAAGACCGGCAAGCCGGACAATGTAGAGATTTCCCAGTTCGGTCGCGATTTGCAGGTGGCACGTGCCGCTGTGGCAAAGGTACCGGATATCCGTGAGGAGAAGGTGGCTGATATTAAGGCGAGAATGGATGCCGGCAGCTACAGGTTCAGCATGGACGATCTGGCAGAAAAGCTGACGGATGGTTATATCTTTTAGAACGGAGGTATGATCGTTGGCAAGCTTGATCGAAGAACTGATTGAGGTACTGCGAAAGGAAGAGGCGGTCTATAAAGAGCTTCTTCCGATTGCAGAAAAAAAGACACAGGTGATTATAAAAAATGACCTCACCGCTCTGCAGGAGATTACAGAACAGGAGCAGCGGACGATTGAAACCGTGACTGCCCTGGAGCATAAGCGGGATGAGGTCATTGTAAATATGGGCGTCGTGCTTAACCGCAACCCAAAGACGCTGACCTTAAAAAAGCTGATTGGGCTTTTGGAGAAGCAGCCGAACGAACAGATGGAACTGTCCAAGCTGCATGATTCTCTTACTTCTCTTTTGAAAAAATTGTCGGATGCGAATCTTCGCAATCAGTCGTTAATAGAACAATCCCTAGAAATGATAGAATTCAATATGAATTTGATTCAGAGCACAAGGATGTCACCGGGGAGCGGAAGTTACACGAAAAACGCATATGAGAGCGATTCTGTTTTTGGACAGACAGGAATGTTTGATGCCAGACAGTAACGGGAAAGGTGATGTTTTATGAGCTTGATGAGTGATTTGTCCATAGGAAAATCGGGTTTGAGCATGAGTCAGTATGCTATCAATACCACGGCGCACAATCTTGCTAACGTGGATACTGCGGGCTATGTGCGTCAGCACATGATTTTAGGGACCAGTCAGTATACCTCCGTCGGTGAAAATGCCATTTCCAAGATGCAGCTTGGTTTTGGTGTCAGCCCGGAGGAAGTCAAGCAGGTGCGAGATGTCTTTCTGGATAAGGCATACCGCCGGGAAATCGGTCGCGAAAGCTTTTACAAAGCACAGTATGAGTCTGTAAACGAGCTTGAGAATGTGTTTGGCGAACTGCAGGGAGTGGCATTCCAAAATTCCATGCAGGATTTTTGGGTGTCGATGCAGGAGCTTGCAAAAGAGCCGGACAGCATTGTAACCCGTGCTTCTCTGGTGGAGACGGCAGTCAGCTTTATCGAGCGTGCC
>CAMALD010000285.1 GCA_945836355.1 uncultured Lachnospiraceae bacterium
GATTTGCGGGTTATGATACAAGAATGGAGGAGAATATGAAGAATACACAGACAGGGATGCCAAAGGAACAGGGAAGAACAGCAAAGAAATTTCCGGTAAAGCCGTTGATGATTGCTGGCGCAGTACTTGCTCTTATTATTATATGTATGGTTATTGAGGCGGTTAATACAAGAAAGCTTGTCATTGTCAATAATACGAAATCGGATATTGAATCGATTCAGCTGTATTTTGAGGATATGGAGGATGATACGTTCTATATTCTCAAGGATAAGCAGCCGCTTTCCGTTGAGGCCGGAAGTAAATACAGCGGAAGCTTTGTCTCTTCAAAGGAGATGGCGGAGTACGGTTCTTTCCTGATGATTGATGTAAAGTTTGCAGACAAAGAGATGGCTCAGACCTATGCCGGATATTTCACACGCACATTTACCGGTAAGATTAAGCTGGAGTTTAACGATTCCGGGGATGGAAATATCAGCATGGATATCAAGGCGGGGGATGGTCTGTTCCAGACAACGAAGTACACAGACTGTGATGAGACGCAGGAGCTGTTTGAGGATTAATTGACACATAGAATCACGGAAAGGATGGACCACACATATGAAGCTGTTTGAAAAAGGTGCTTATGTCCTGCGCGGCAGGGAGATTATTGAGGAAAATGCAGAGTCTGCGGCAGTGCTTGCCGCAAAACTCGGAAGGGTGCCGGAGAAGTCGGAGGCTGCAAAGCAGACGATGGCTTACGAGATTCTGAAGGCGCACAATACTTCGGACAATATGGAGAAGCTGAAGATTCGTTTCGATAAGCTTACTTCCCACGATATTACCTTTGTCGGTATTATTCAGACAGCAAGAGCCAGCGGTCTGGAGGAGTTTCCGGTGCCGTATGTGCTGACAAACTGCCACAACAGCCTTTGCGCGGTCGGCGGTACAATCAATGAGGATGACCATATGTTTGGTCTTTCCTGCGCAAAGCGTTACGGCGGCATCTATGTACCGCCTCATCAGGCAGTCATTCATCAGTTTGCCCGCGAGATGCTGGCAGGCGGCGGCAAGATGATTCTTGGCTCCGACTCCCATACCCGTTACGGTGCGCTTGGCACCATGGCGGTCGGAGAGGGCGGTCCGGAGCTGGTAAAGCAGCTGCTCAGGAAAACCTACGATATCAATATGCCAAAGGTGGTGGGTGTTTACCTGACCGGTAAGCCTGCTCCGTTTGTAGGTCCGCAGGATATTGCGCTGGCAATTATCGGTGAGGTGTTTGCCAACGGTTATGTAAACAATAAGGTGATGGAGTTTATCGGTGACGGTGTGGCAAACCTGAGTGTGGATTACCGTATCGGCATCGATGTTATGACGACGGAAACCACCTGTCTGTCCTCCATCTGGGAGACCGATGACGCCGTGAAGGAGTTTTATGAGATTCATGGAAGAAGTGAGGATTATAAGAGGCTGGCACCGGGAGAGGTTGCATACTATGACGGCATGATTTATGTGGATTTGAGCGAGATTAAGCCGATGATTGCAATGCCGTTCCACCCAAGCAACACCTATACCATCGATGAGCTGAATGCAAATCTTGAGGATATCCTTGCGGAGGTTGAAAAGAAGGCCCTTGTCAGCCTGGACAACAATAAGGTAGAGTATAAGCTGCGCGACAAGATCCGCAACGGCAGACTGTATGTGGAGCAGGGCGTGATTGCCGGATGCGCGGGCGGCGGTTTTGAAAACATCTGCGATGCGGCAGATATTTTGTCGGGTGCCAATATCGGTGCGGATGAGTTCAGTCTGAGCGTGTACCCGGCGAGCCAGCCTGTTTTTATGGAGCTGGTTAAGAACGGTACGGTTGCAAAGCTTATGGAGGCGGGCGCTACGGTACGTACTGCATTCTGCGGTCCATGCTTTGGAGCGGGCGATGTTCCTGCAAACAATGGTCTGAGTATTCGCCATTCTACCAGAAACTTCCCGAACCGTGAGGGCTCCAAGATCACTAACGGCCAGATTGCATCGGTAGCTTTGATGGATGCACGTTCCATTGCTGCCACTGCTGCAAACAAGGGCTATCTGACCTCCGCAGAGCATGTGGATGTCTCCTTCACAAAGCCGAAGTATTTCTTTGATAAGAAAATTTATGAGAATCGTGTATATAACGGTGCAGGTAAGCCGGATAAGAGTGCCGAGGTAAAATTCGGACCGGGCATTAAGGACTGGCCGGCAATGAGCGCACTGACCGATGACCTTATTCTTAAGGTGGTATCCGTAATCCATGACCCGGTAACGACCACCGATGAGCTGATTCCATCGGGAGAGACTTCATCGTTCCGCTCGAATCCGCTTGGTCTTGCCGAGTACACCCTCTCCAGAAAGGATCCTCAGTATGTCGGCCGTGCAAAGGCAGTGCAGGCGGCAGAAAAGGTACGTATTGCGGACGGTACGGCGGATGAGATGTGTGCTGCGGTGCCTGAGTTAAAGACCGTACTAGAGCAGATTGCAAAGCTTCAAACGATTGATGCAAGAAATACCGAGGTGGGCTCCGTCATCTATGCGGTAAAGCCGGGCGACGGTTCTGCGAGAGAGCAGGCGGCAAGCTGCCAGAAGGTGCTTGGCGGCCTTGCAAATATTGCAAAAGAATATGCGACGAAGAGATATCGCTCCAACCTGATCAACTGGGGAATGCTTCCGTTTATTACCGAAGAAGACCACGAAGCATTATCCTTTAAGAACGGGGATTACATTTTCGTTCC
>CAMALD010000286.1 GCA_945836355.1 uncultured Lachnospiraceae bacterium
GGTGCGGGCGGTTTTCTGATGAGTAATTATCAGTCCGATATGGAAGGGGTATTAAGGGACGGCGAAGAACTGGTCATTTATTATAGCATTGAGGATTTGATTGAGAAGGCTGGCTTTTACTTAGAACATGAGGAAGAACGCAAAAGAATCGCGAAAAACGGACATGAGCTTGTCAGCAGGGAATATCAAACAGAGAAACTGGTTGCGGCAATGTTCCGGCAGGCCGGCATCACTCTTTGAGAGGATAGCGGTCTGCGATGGCACGTAAGACAGAATACAGCGGCTGGATGGACTGCAGCGGATTGACGACCGTGCGTACATCCTCGTAATCCGGGTAATGCTCGCGGATATACTGCTCTTCGGATTTTGTCATGCAAAGCAGTGTGATATTGAGGTTCATTTCCCGGCGCAGCTCACGGTCAAGTTTAGCGGCAGGGATGGTCAGGTAGGTGACACATGGCGTCCAGAAGGTATTAAAATATGGGGTGCCGTCAAAGGAACAAAAATTGAAGCCGAGGCAGTCAAAATTGAAGTGCAGGTGCAAACTGTCGCGCAGCGGCTTGACGTAGTTTTGAAAGAGCTCATGCGGTCTGTCCCCGTACAGCTTCAACAGATGGGTGGTAAACTCTTCTTCGGGAAACATAGCTAACAGCCGTTTCATGAGCGCAAGGGTAGTCGGCGCGGTGTAATCGGTATAGGTAAATAGAATATCTTTTTTGTTCTCTGACATGGATAGACCTCCCGGAAAGCTTTATACTGTTATTCTACGACATATAGAAACAAATGGCAAGAGGGGATAGGGCTGCAAAAAAACAAGAGTGGGAGGAAGCAGGTATGAAGAATAGAATTGACATGATAAGGGAGTATTTACAGCGACCGGTTCATATTCAAAATTTTATTGAGGCAGAACAATGCATTGAATCCATAGAACGGGATATAAAAAATGCAAGGCTGTATGCTGCCGATGCGGAGAATGCACTGCTTCGCATATTGCAGGAGACACAGATGCACGATCTGTGTTTCATATATCTGACCTCGGCATTAATTGCGTTGACACATAAAACACAATACTTATCGTTATTGTTGCAGGGTGTGTTGTGCAGCGAGCTTCTGACCACGCAAAATCTCGAATTTATCTATAAACAGGTTGCGGGGATTGTTTTTCGACATCCGGATATTGTAAATGATGAAGTGACGGAATTGCTGAATCAAGTATATCAGTGTGTATATCAGGAGTTAAAGAGCGGTATAAGGATTCCGCCCAAACGGCAACAGCGCCGGAAAGAGCGGGTTGTGGTGATGACTGCAAATTTCTTGGGAGAGCGGCATGCGCCAACACACAGTACACTGGAGAGAAGCTTTATTTTGCAAAGAAATGCGAAAAAGCAGGTGATGATTGTTTCTGCCACAGAGGGGACTTCGTCAGTCGGAAGAATTCCTTTTTTTCACGCATACATTTCCAATCGGATTAAGCAATACGACGCGCTGGAGCAATATACCTGGCAGGGAGAAAGCTTTGGATTTTATCAGGCGGGTGAAAATATTAATACAGTGTCAGAGCTACAGAATCTCGTGGATGTTATTGCTGATTATAATCCGTATTATGTGATGTATGTGGGAGGAAGAAGCTATGTCGCCGACCTGATCAATGAGTTTTGCCCTGTTGTTACGGTTTCTACTGTGTTTTCCACAATACCAAACTGCAATACTGCGTTTGCGATGATCGGTCGAAAGATTACGGAGGAAGAGCAGTCGAAAAGCCGGGCAGAACTGATAGAGGTTCCATTTTCCTTTGAATTGACGGAAAAGAAGAGAAATTATTCCAGAGAAGAGCTGGGGATTTCAGAGGATGCGTTTGTATTGGCGGTTGTAGGAAATCGGCTGGATGCCGATGTGAGTGATTTGTTTTTGAAGTATATGGAACAGACAACGAATTGCCTGTTATTGTTTATCGGAGGGTTTGAAGCTTATCCGGACAGAGTTATTTCCCATCCGTGGCTGCGTGATCACTCGGTAGCGCTCGGACATGTAAGTGATGTGATGGGAGTGCTGGAGTGTGCAGATTTATATGTTAATCCGATACGCCTGGGAGGCGGATTTTCGGTCATTGAAGGATTTCATGCAGGGATACCGGCAGTATCGTGCAGATATGGTGATGTGTCTGTAGCAGCAGGAGAGGACTTTTGCGTCGATTCCTATGAGGCGATGCTCTCCGTGATTCGAAAATATCAGACGGACAAAGAGTTTTATCAAAGTCAGCTACAACGCGCAAAGGCAAGAGAAAAAGAAATTACCGACGGAAGTGCAGGATTGTTAAAGGGACTGCAGCAAATGGAGCAATCGCCAAGGTTCTGGTAAAAGCCTTACAATGAATTCATAGCTTCGCGAACATAGTCTTCGATTTCTTTATCGCTTTTGCCCTGTAAATCATCAATCAGGCGGAAAATACGGCACTCTGTCTGCAGTGTCCCCGCCTGAAGATATGGAGATACTGCTGCTCATATGCTCTCAAAATGGCAGGGGTATTGTCTGTGGAGCAATCATCGGCCGGAATGATTTGCAGGTGCTCAAGACGATGGATTGTTCTAAAAGCGAGTTGAGACAATAGGAAAATATCTATACGATTCGCACGCGAAATCCGGTGAAGGCACGGCGAAATCCGTGGCAAAGGTGTAGAAATATCTGTTGTAGGGCAGATAAGCAGCGAAAAA
>CAMALD010000287.1 GCA_945836355.1 uncultured Lachnospiraceae bacterium
GAGGCTGCTTGCCCAGGTGGCAGAGCTGCTTGCCGGGGAGCACTATATTATCGCAAACGTGGATGCAACCATTATTGCGCAGCAGCCGAAGCTGGCGGCATATCTGCCGGTAATGAAGGAGAACATTGCAGCCGTGCTTGGAATCGAAGCGTCTCAGGTAAATATCAAGGCTACCACCGAGGAGGGGCTGGGCTTTACCGGAGCCGGTGAGGGAATTGCAGCGCAGGCGGCTGCCCTGTTGCAGTCGGCTTCGGACTATATGGACGGAGGAAATGCCGGGCTTGTGTATGCGTATGATGAGAATCCGTCTGCAGGCTGTGCCGGCGGAAAATGCGGTTATTGCGGGAAGTGCCGCCAGAACCCGGAGGGATAACAAAACCTCCCGGAAATCACAGAATCGATTGTCCGCAATCCGGCACCGGACAATCCCCCCTGCCTGCAGAAAAACCGGTTGATATAAAATGCGGGAACTCAAGTGAGAAAGCGGGCCGGGATTTCAGAGCAATACAGTAAATAAAAGGATAAGAGAGTATATGGGAATTCAGGAAGAGAATCCGAAGGAAATCTATGCAGCGAAAACAGATTTGAAGACCGGTGGAAGGGCAGAAAGCTTTACGGATATGGTGCGCGCCTGTTACGGTCTGCCGAAGCAGGATATCCGCACCTACTCGCCGTTGACCCTGGCATATATCGGTGACAGTATCTACGATTTGATCATCCGCACCATGCTGGTGGAACGGGGCAACAGTCAGGTAAACAAGCTGCATCACCGCGCCAGCTCGTATGTAAAGGCTGCTGCGCAGAGAGAGATTATGAATGCGATAGAGCCCCTGCTTACGGAGGAAGAGCACGGATATTATAAGCGCGGGAGAAATGCAAAGTCGTTTACCACGGCAAAGAATGCCACGATTGTGGAATACCGGGTGGCAACCGGCTTTGAAGCTTTATTGGGCTTTTTATACCTTGAAGGCCGGATGGAACGTATCATGGAGCTGGTGAAGCTCGGGACGGACCATTTGGAGAGTATGGCAGGGGCAGGAAAGCCATTGCCGGCGGAAAAGCAGAAAGAAAAGAGAGAAGGGAAAGAACAGGATGAGATATGAGGAATCAACCATAGAAGGAAGAAATGCGGTTTTAGAGGCATTCCGGGCCGGCAAAACCATTGACCGCCTGTTTGTGCTCGACGGATGTCAGGACGGACCGGTCAAGACGATTGTGCGCGAGGCAAAGAAGGGGGATACTATCATTTCTTTTGTTAAAAAGGAACGTCTTGACCAGATGTCGGAGAGCGGAAAGCACCAGGGTGTGATCGCCTATGCCGCAGCGTATGAGTATGCCGAGGTGGAGGATATATTAAAGGCTGCGCAGGAAAAGAGGGAGGCACCGTTTCTTTTGATGCTTGACGGCATTGAGGACCCGCACAACCTCGGCGCTATCATAAGAACTGCCAATCAGGCGGGGGTGCATGGCATCATTATTCCGAAGCGCCGTGCGGTAGGACTTACCGCCACCGTGGCAAAGGTGAGCGCCGGTGCCATCAATTACACTCCTGTAGCGAAGGTGACTAATCTCGTGCAGACCATCGAGCAGTTGAAGGAACAGGGTCTGTGGTTTGTATGCGCCGACATGGAGGGGGAGGTTATGTACCGCCAGAACCTGACCGGGCCGATCTGCCTCGTCATCGGCAGCGAGGGCGAGGGTGTGAGCAGACTTGTGCGCGAGAAATGTGATTTTATCACCAAAATTCCAATGTATGGGGATATTGATTCCCTGAATGCGTCGGTGGCTATGGGGATACTGACCTATGAAATCGTGCGCCAGAGAAATTTTAAATAATCCATGCTATCATATCAAAGGGAAGAGGAGCCGCAGATGGAAGAATTGACCGATGAAGAGCTGATTGCAAGGGTGCGCTCGCAGGACAGCGAAGCCATGGAAATATTGATTGTGCGCTATAAAAATCTGGTGCGTAAAAACGCGAAAGCGCTGTACTTAATCGGAGGCGAGCACGACGATCTCCTTCAGGAAGGAATGATTGGCCTGTACAAGGCAATCCGTGATTTTGACCCGGCAAAAAATACGCGCTTTCTTCCTTTTGCAAATCTGTGTATTTCGCGGCAGATATATACCGCGATTCAGGCGTCCAACACCAGAAAAAATCAGCCGCTCAACAATTATATTTCGTTTGATGCGGCAGAAGACTGGGAAGGCGGCGAAGAGCGTGACGACCTGTGGCTGAATGTCTGCATGAACGGCTCCGGAGGCAATCCGGAGGAGCTGCTCATACACAGGGAGGATGACGAACAAATCGAGCAATTCCTTTCCAAAAAGCTGAGCGCATTTGAAATGCAGGTGCTGAAAGCATATCTGGAGGAGGAGAATTATTCAAGGGTGGCAAAGCGGCTCGGCAAAAGTCCGAAGACGGTGGATAATGCCCTGCAAAGGATTCGGAAAAAGCTGGCGGCGAAGAGCGTGTCTTGAATGGGGTGTGTAAAATGCAGGAAGTGAAATGTATAACAGTATATTCCAGAAGGAAAGAAGTCACCATTGAGGTGGACGACAGCTTTCGCGAGGTGAAGAGAGGCTGTATTTTTGCCACCCGTTCTTGAGTTTTCGCATTTTGTATCCGTGTTTCCTGCTGCTGCGGGTCGGAGGTTTGTTCATTGCAGGCTTGCTCTCACTTGTTCCTGATTTTTCAGGATGT
>CAMALD010000288.1 GCA_945836355.1 uncultured Lachnospiraceae bacterium
AAATATCATATTTTCACTTTACAATTGCGAATTTTCAGATATAATGGAGAAAGTCGATAAAAATATATTTGCAGTATTGGTAAGGAGAGATGAGATGAGCAGCACACTTGAAATCAGATGGCATGGCAGAGGCGGTCAGGGTGCAAAGACTGCAGCGCTGTTGCTGGCCGATGTGGCATTTAAGACAGGTCAGTATGTGCAGGGATTTCCGGAGTACGGTCCGGAGCGTATGGGAGCGCCGATTACCGCGTACAACCGAATCAGTAAGGATCCGATTCGGGTTCATTCCAATATTTATACGCCACAGTTTGTTGTGGTGGTTGATGAAACCTTATTACATTCCGTCAATGTGACAGCAGGTTTACAGGAGGATGGTGCCATCATCATCAATACCGCAAAGACAGCAGATGAGGTTCGTCCTCTGCTGAACGGATACAAGGGACGTGTGTTTACGGTGGATGCAAGAAAGATTTCCATGGAGACCCTGGGAAAAAATTTTCCGAATTCTCCGATGCTTGCAGCCGCGGTAGCGGTAACGGGAGTGATGCCGAGAGAAGAGTTTATTGCCGATATGAGAGCATCCTACGAGCACAAGTTTGCAAAGAAGCCGGAGGTCATCGAGGGCAATATGCAGGCGCTTGCGCGTGCTTTTGATGTAGTGGAGAAGGCTCTGGCGGCATAAAGAGCCGGCAACCGGCGGAAATGCGTGTGCGGAACGCGGTTTTCCGGACAGTATGCATCAGAGACGAAATGAAGCGATGTTTTTCAATACATAAGCAGCGAAGAAACGGAGATTTCGAAGATATGAGAACGGATGTAAACAAGATTACAGAGCAGACCCCTCATCAGGAACTGACCGAGGGACTGATGATGTTTGCGGGGGCGACATCGAAAAATTTTAAAACCGGTGAGTGGAGGACGAACACGCCGGTATTTATCGCAGATAAGTGTAAGCAGTGCCTGCTGTGCGCTCCGGTATGTCCGGACAGCAGCATTCCGGTAACGGAAGGCAAGCGCGGCGAATTTGATTATGATCACTGTAAGGGATGCGGCATTTGCGCAAAGGTCTGTCCTTTCGGAGCGATTGAGATGAAGGAGGGGCTGTAATGTCGATAAGAGAACGTATGTCAGGAAATGAGGCGGTGGCTTATGCAATCCGCCAGATTAATCCGGATGTGATGCCGGCGTTTCCGATCACGCCATCCACGGAGATTCCGCAGATGGTGTCCACCTATATCGCAAACGGTGAAATTGATACCGAGTTTATCCCGGTGGAGAGTGAACATTCCTCCATGAGTGCCGCCATCGGCGCAGAGGCAGCAGGTGCAAGAAGTCTGACGGCGACATCCTCCGCGGGTCTGGCGCTGATGTGGGAGGAGCTGCTGCTCGCAGCCTCCAACCGTCTTCCGGTAGCACTGGCACTGGTGAACCGTACCTTGTCCGGTCCGATTAATATCAACTGTGACCACACCGACGGTATGGGGGCAAGGGATACCGGGTGGATTCAGATTTATGCGGAGAACAATCAGGAGGCTTATGACAATTTTATTCAGGCATATCCGATTGCGGAGAACGAAAACGTGCATCTGCCGATTATGATTTGCCAGGATGGTTTTATCACAAGCCACGCCGTAGAAAATATCGAGCTGCTTGAGGATGATAAGGTGAAGGCATTTGTCGGCACCTATCAGCCGGAAGAGTTTCTGCTCAACCCGGGCAAGCCGATTGCGGTAGGCCCGTATGCAATCAGCAACTATGTAATGGAAGCGAGAAAGAATCAGGAGATTGCGCTTGAGAATGCAAAGCAGGTGATTCTTGATGTGGCGAAGCGTTTTGCACAGATGTCCGGCAGAAGCTATGGCCTGTTCGAGGAGTACCGCACAGAGGATGCCGACTATATTATGCTGATCATCGGTTCCGCAGCGGGAACCGCAAAGCAGGCAGTGGACGAGTTAAGAGAAGAGGGTAAAAAGGTTGGCGTATTAAAGCTGCGCGTGTTCCGCCCGTTCCCGGCAAAGGAGATTGCGGAGGCATTGAAGAATTGTAAGGCAGTAGCCATCATGGACCGCTGCGAGAGCTACAACGGCAACGGCGGACCGCTTGGCAGTGAGGTGACTGCAGGCTTATACCGCAACAAGGTGTTGATTGAGGCAGTGAACTATATCTACGGTCTGGCAGGGCGTGATTTTACCGTGGAGGATGCCAAGGTGGTATTTGCAAAGTTAGAGAATGCCATAACAACCGGTACACCGGTTGAGCAGTATCAGTACATCGGATTGCGGAAGTAGGAGGCAGACAAGTGGGCGATTACAGTTTAAAAGAAATGATGAATAAACCGGAGCGTTTGGCACCGGGTCACCGTATGTGCGCAGGCTGCGGAGCAACAATTGCAGTGCGCGCGGTACTTCGCGGATTGCATGAGGGCGACAGGGCGGTCATCGGCAATGCCACCGGCTGTCTGGAGGTATCTACATACATGTATCCGTATACCGCATGGGAGGACAGCTATATCCACAATGCATTTGAGAATGCGGGTGCTACCCTTTCGGGAGTGGAGACGGCATATAAGGCGTTGAAAAAGCGTGGCAGAATTCCGAAGGATGTAAATTACAAGTTTATTACCTTCGGTGGTGACGGCGGCACCTATGATATCGGTTTCCAGTCACTTTCCGGTGCGATGGAGCG
>CAMALD010000289.1 GCA_945836355.1 uncultured Lachnospiraceae bacterium
CATAGGTATTTTAGCTGTATTGGAGTAATTTTGCAAGAACAATATCAAAAATATGCTGAAATACCCTAAATTAATCAAAATGGAGACATTCCCGATAAGCCTTGTAGCAATAGGAGATGCGCTTGGGACCGGTCAATTCGGTTATTTTCTCAATCACCTGCGGTGAAGAGGCAATAATCCGTACAATATCAGGATTGTAACGTTTTCCTGCACCTTCTATAAGCTCGTCCAGCAATTTCTGAAAGTCTTTTCCGGGAGTATAGTTTCGCCCGGTAATATCGGTGGCGGCATCCGTTGCATCACAGATGGATATCAGATCAATCAGGATGCGGTAAGGAGATGCGGTATTATCAAAAGCAGCAGGATATCCGCCCATGCCGTCGTAAGTTTTGTGGTGTCCACGGATGATATCCGAATACATTGCAAAATCCGGTTCATTCTCAAAAAAGGACATACCGAGGTCGGGATGGGATTTGATGCAGAGGAATTCGTCATCCGTAAGTTTTCTGGATTGCCGCATGATTACGGAGGCGATGCAGCATTTTCCGGTATCATGCAGTCGTGCGCCGAGGGCGATATTATGCAACAGTGTATCCTTATCGCGCAAAACCAGCGGAATATCTGAGTAGCCCGGAAGAGAAAGAAATAACTCAGGCTCTTTGGCAAGCATCTCTTCCGCAACAATCAGAGCAATCTGCTCCACCATCTGGGAATGCAGATAGGTGGACGGCTGTCGGCGAATCAGAAACTCGTAAAGCAGATTTTCTTTCACTGACAGCGTTGTGAGATTAGGTAATGCATTGCTGAAAATGTTTCTGAAAACATCGTTTACATAAGAGGTCAAATACTCGTACGGCAATTTTTGAACTATTTTCCGAAACGACTGTAGCATTTTAAGCGTTATCTGCTCACGGTCATAAGCTGGCAATCCGGTTCTGGTCATAATCTTCATTGCAGAAATAAATGCGTAGGTGTACAGTTGAAAAACAGACTGAGCCGCAGCAATATCTTCTTCCCATTCCGGCGTCGGAAGCTGCTCAATCAGTGTCATCAATTGCTTTACCGCGTCCTGGGAGTTGATTTCACGGCGGTATTCTTTCTCACGGATTTTAATTAGCTGAAGAATGATTTTGATGTCCCACTCGTCGGTGCTGCGATGCGATTCATAATAACGTGCCAGAAGCTGCATAGCCTTATTAATCACCGGTCCGCGTAAATTAGGAGCAATGTCAAGCTCAAGGGGTACATAATAATTTATCTCATCGACAATGGCAGAGGTTTGTGGATCGTTACCATCCAAAGCCTGCACCTCCGGTCGGTTCCAGAGAGCATTGACTTCATCAAAATACTTGAGTACATTTGAGATACCTAACTCGCTTTCGGTTTGCAGGTACATCATAATCAAATTGGAATAGGCGTGCAGAATATTCCTACGGGCACGGACATCGGAATAAGAACAATACTTGTCCTTCTTCGATATAATCCAGAGAAGTGACTTCTCAAGGCTTTGTATATTATAGTCAGGAAGCATCCGATTGAAATAGTCCTGCATGCAGGAGTTGCGAATCATGGAAATAATGATGGCTTTATCTTCAATGTTTTCTGCAATATAGTAATCCATCAGTGGATTGCAGATATCGCAGATCAGCGCAGGGTCCATCCGCCCCTGAAGCAGCATTGCGCGCGCTGCTTCAAACAGTGCATCAGCCGTCACACGGTCCAAAGGTCCTTGATAATAGGATTTCAGTTTTTGTATGTACTCTTCATTTTCTGTAAAAAATGAGCGAATTGCCATAGAACGCTGCAGTAGAATTTCTTTCCAGTTTTCAAAATCCATTGGACGTAGTATTTTGTCATTCCATTGGCACTCCTCGGCCTGATTTTGGATAATCTTATGTGTACATTCTTCGATTTCTTTTAGGACATCCATGAAGTAACCTCTCTTTGTAAATGTGCTTTATGTGGGCTCATATTATTATACACTAAAATGCAGGAGAAAACAATTCGAGAAATAAACTGTTTTGTTGATGTATTTCGTTTTTTGCTGGTTGTAGTCTGGTTTTGTCAATGGTATAATAGGATTAGATGACTGTGAAATGATTCTTATAAAATGCGAATTAATAGGTTATTGCTTGGGATTATTCAAAAATGTGAGGGAGTAAAATGAGAAGTGTTCTTCTGGTGATTCAGTATTTGACGATTGCATTACTTTTATTTGAATCCGGATATATTTTGTATAAATGGAAAACGAAAATTCAGGAATTTTTGGTTTTGATTTGTCTGAGTACACTGATAAATAGTATCGGCTATCTATTTGCGATTCAGGCATCATCGCTTGGGGAATACCTGCTGGGGTTAAAAATGTCATACTTTGGGCGTGTATGGATTCCCTTTTCTTTGCTGTTGTTTGTAAATTCTCTTTGTAAGGTCAAGAACAATAAGCATATATTGACAGTGCTGGGTGTTATTCATTGTCTCATTTTTGGGTTGGTGGCAACTTGTGAATATCATCCTTTCTATTTCAAAAATATGTATTTGAATACGGAGGGAATTTTTCCGAGTTTAGGATTTGAAAAAGGTGTCGCCTACAAGTCATATAACATTTTGATTCTTGGTAAGCGCACAATAACATAGTGCCTTAAATATTATTTAGATACATGAGATAATA
>CAMALD010000290.1 GCA_945836355.1 uncultured Lachnospiraceae bacterium
ATATCCACCATGTCAGGAGTAATTTATGGACGATTTTTATTCTTCGACGATACAAGTAAATACACCGGAGCCCCTCGTCCCGGACGAGGCAGCTATGGAGGCGGAAATCCGGCTCGTGAGCCGTTTCCGCACGCTTTCTCTCTGCCGCGCCGTTTTGTGCAGCTTTATGTTCCTTTTTGAACTGCTTCGCGTGATTTACGGATTCCGCATGTCCTCGCCGCTCTACATTCTACTCTTCGCAGGTGTCGCTCCGTGGCTGGTCGAGCTCGCCGTCACGCCCTATGTGAAGAAATCAGTCCCGGCTCTTCCCTACCTGCGCAGGAAATATCATTATTCCTCGCCAAGATATGTATCGCATAACCTGTGTTATCCACTTTACTGTCTTTTGCTTTTGCTGTGGCAGCTACACAATTCCCTGCCTCAGTATCCCTTCGAATGGATGCATTACAGTCCGGCAATTTTTCTCGGTACTCTTCTCATTCTGCGCCTTGTCGGGCCTTTTCTCATTGCGGCACATATCCGCCGCGGCCTGCTGGGCAGAGCACATAATTTCCTGTAAACATCAGAGCGTTTACGACAGAGGCGCGCACATCGACGAAAGCATTCCTGTCAGCAAGTATTGTCCCTATACGACAAAAAGCTCCATGTACCTATGCGTGACATAAACGGCACATGGAGCTTTTATTTTTATAAAGCAGGAATCCGGTCCAGGTATTCCTTTTTGTACATCTCAATATACTTGCGGTATCTGGAATCGCTTCCCTCGTGCAGCTCATCCTGATACTTCTTGCGGTCAAATGCCTCATGAATTGTCAGCTTCTGCATCAGATAGATTGCGATATTCGAGCAGTGGTCGGAAATACGCTCGGTACTGTTGAGAATTTCCGTAAAGCTGATACCGTTATCCGCCGTACAGCTGCCGGTACTCAGACGCTTGATGTGATTGCGCTTCATGCGGTCGACGATATCGTCGATTACCTCCTCCATCGGCTCTACATAGGCAATCTTGTCAAGATCGTCACTCTTGTAGGCATCCACCATGAGATTGATAACATTGTGTATCGCATCAAACAATACCTCCAGCTCCTTCATAGCATCCGGTGTAAAGGAGGTCTTGTTTTCATACATATATTCAGCCGTCTCGGAAATGTTGATGCAGTAGTCACCGATTCGCTCAAAATCACTCACCGACTGCAGAATCTCCGTAGCCAGATGGGAATCCTCCTCAGTCATGGTGTGATATGTAACATTTACCATGTATGCGTTGATGCCCGCCTCGCACTTATCGAGAAAATCCTCCCCGGCCTGCGAATCTGCCAGAGGCTTTTCGGTGTAACCGTTCAGCATCAGGTCGGCAACAATCGCCGCATTTTCCTGCACCACTGTACACATGTCAAACAACACCTTGCGGCACTGTCCCATTGCGACCTGCGGATTCTTTAAGAACGCATCGTCCAGGCAGTCCAGCGTTCTCTTTTCCTTAACCTCATCGCCATCCTTGATAATCTTGTGGAGCATTTTATCATACAAATTGACAAACGGCATCAGCACAAGGGCCGCAATCAGGTTAATCGCTGTATGCATCGTCGCGATATTACCGCGGTTGACCACATTGTTCATCGCCTCAAAATGAAAAATCGCATCTAGACCGTACACACCGATTCCGAATAATAACAAGCTGAACACATTAAACAGAATATAGCACAGCGAGGTGCGCTTTGCATCCTTGTTGTTGCCGATACCCGCCAGTGCCACCGGCACACATTTACCGATATTCTGACCCAGCAGAATCGGGAAAGCGGTAGCTACCGTAATCGAGCCGGTCGCGGAAAGCGCCTGTAAAATACCGACCGATGCGGATGAGCTCTGAATCACCGCAGTCAGCAGCAAACCAACCAGAATGCCTACGAGCGGATTTTTAAACGAAGTGAACAATTCCTGAAATTCTGCAGATTGCTTTAACGGGGCAAATACCCCCTCCATTGTAGTCATGCCCCAGAATAGAATACCGAAACCAATCAGCAGATTGGCAATATTTTTCATCTTCCGCTTTTTGGACAGAAGCATTATGAATGCGCCTACAACAATAAAAATCGGGGCAAAGGATGAAGGCTTTAACATGGAGAGAAACGCTCCGCCGCCGCTCACATCACCCAGCCGAAGAATCTGGGCTGTCGCCGTCGAACCGATATTGGCACCCCATATCACCGGAATGGCCTGTGCCAGCGTCATAATACCCGCATTCACAAAACCTATCATCGTGATGGAGGTCGCAGCCGATGACTGAATCACCGCCGTAACGCCCGTGCCGAGCACCAGCCCCTTCCATCGATTGTCCGTAAAACGCTCCATCGTATTTTCGAGCTTTGCCCCCGCAAGCTTCTCAATCGCCGAAGCCATCAGGTTCATTCCATACAGGAACATTCCGATACCTGCAAACAACTCTAGAACTTTTGACAAGGTTATCATTCCATACCTCACTTCCGCGCTCCATTGCGCATTATCAGTCTGTATACAATTATTCCGCATCATAGCACAGGCTTCGACAGCCTGTCAGGCCATGCTTTTTTATTGTAACATGGAAATGTTTTGTATGGAAGTACTATTTTTCACAAACTTTATTAAATATTGTACCCAAAAACTATCATAACGGCATTTTTCTTTTTT
>CAMALD010000291.1 GCA_945836355.1 uncultured Lachnospiraceae bacterium
TATCCGCTGCTTTGTCCAAATATTCCCTCTGCGCATTTTCTCTGCTTCCCTTCTGCTCCAGCTCTATAAAGCGGCTGTCCTGCAGCAGCATACTGCTTCGCACCAGACAGGACAGATGTGTTCCGACCATCATCTCGCCTGCGGATTTTTTTACCGCCGGCAGGATTTCGTCCAGTACCGCCTGAGCCTTCTGCACCGTCATCACAAGCGGTTCCAAGGAACCCTCGGTCTGGACAAACTCCTCCGCAAGCTGTTCCGGCACATCGCTGTAATCATCCGCCAGTATCCTCCCGCTTACCTGCTCCAACACATACTTTAGCGAATTTATCTTTTCTTCTGCCTGCGAGGACGCATACGGCATGTTTAGCAAAAACGCATAAAGAAAATTAATCAGACCCATGAGCCCGTAATAACAGTCGGTATTCCACACCAGAAAATCTTCTGCCGCAGCAAGCTCTTCCTGAAGCTTACGGAACGTGTCTGCGGAAAGCTCTTTCCAATCCGTCCCGGTCAGCTTCCGGTAGGTAGCCTGCAGATTTGCAAACAGATCCGCTGCCTTTTCCGGCTCATAAAGACCTGCAACCGACTCAATGCGATATACGAAATCTTCCACCGCAGTGACATCCATCCCCTGATAATTCTCAAAGCCAGCTCTCACCAGATCGCAGAATTTTCCGCGGCTCATGCGCACCGGAAGCTGGGAAAGCATCTGGTGAATGCGTGTATTGATGACCACGTTATCCTTTTCCATAAAGATATACTGTAAGATTTCCCTTGCCGCCGTATCATCTTCCACCTCGGTCACCGTTCCGAGAAAGCCCGGCTCCAACCGGTTTATCATATATTCATACAGAGCAAAATTATCCGTGTAATTTGTAAGCACCTGCATTTTGGAGGTAATCTGCTTTCTCGTCTCATCCAAAGCCACGATTGCCTTTTCACGCTTACTGCCGTCAAAGCCTGCACCGAAATTTTCCGTCACAATGGTCGCAATCATCCGCAGAAGCTGTTTCTGCTCACCGGTCAGCTTCCGGTCCTGAGAGACCACCGATTCATAAAAGCTGAAATATTCCATCGCAAAGGACAGCCCCGCATAGGCGTAATTTGCCGAGGACATCTCCGCCATCACCTCCGGCAGATTTCTCTCCAGCTCTTTTCCCTCTAGTATTGCATGTATCTGTTTCTTATTCATCTTCCGCCTCCGCAAATTTTATGTTCTCCGGCAAGCTTCACCACATCCGGCAATTCCCGGGCTTGCGATGAGCCACGGCTTATCATGTCAAAAGCTCCGTCACTCTGTGAAGGAACATGCAGTTCGGAACATAATCGAACCACGCCGGAAATTCGTCAATCAGTACGCCTTCCACCATCGAGCAAAAGCCGCATGCCCCGAACACCAGCAGAAGCAAGGTTCCGCTGATCTGATAGCTCTGCAGTCCCGGCAATACCCTGGCACATATAAAATAGATTAATGACATCATAATCGAAAACAAAAGCGTTGTCCATAGCATAGCGCCAAATACTTCCGTTTTTCCTGCCCCAAAGCAGGCACATGCCGCAAAAATTGCTGCCAGCAGAATCGCTCCCGTCATGGCTCCCAATAGGTTTCCCATCGTCTCGGCAGCCATCCCCAGTGCCGTTAATCTGCGTCTTCTTAAGATTCCCTGCTCCTTTTCCATCACAACTCCCGCCATAATACTAAACTGGAGCATGGACAGCAGCATTGCTGCCGTTGCCGCAATCGCCTGCCGGTAAAACAGACTGTTTTCCGTCCCCTTTTGTTCCTTTCCCTCGGTATCAACAAAGGAAAACCGGAAGGCAAAATCAAACTTCACATCACTGCGCATGGCCTCCGTATATGCTTCATATTGTTCCCGGGTGTACTTTTCCTTTTCTCCCGGAGGCAGCGCCTCATATTCCGCGTAAGCTCTTGCCAGACAAACATCATACATCATCTCACCCGCGGCGATATCCGTGATTATCGTTGCAACATTATCATTCTCCTGATGATATACCGTAATCAATTCCTTATATTTTCCTTTTTCGATTCTCTCGGCATAATCCTCGCGAATTTCAAGGATGCATCGCAGATACCCGTCCTCCATGCGTGCCATCAGTGTATCCAAATCACCGGCTGTGACATGCAGCGACGGCAGCTGCATGAGCCGCTGCATCAGCTCCTGTGCCATCGGCTCGTCACTCAGATTAACAATGCCGATCGGTATACTTGACCGTTCTTCCGCCACCCTGTTCAGATCCGACATGCCGTACAAAAACGAAATTGCGGCAAGAAAAAACACAAACACTGTCATCCGGTCCCTGCAAAGCAGCTTCATTCTAAGGAGAAACTGCGTCTTGATTCCGTTAAGCATTCTCATAAACGCGGCCTCCTCTCCTGCTGTATACCCACGCAGCCGCACCGAGCAGACCGGCAGCCGCAGCAAAAATCAGCAAAAGAAGCAGTCCCGGGTATCCCGGCAGCTCCCCCGCATGTGCTGCAAACACAGCCTTTAAAAACCAATAATTCGGCAGGCATTTCGCCACCCTCTCCATATGCTCCGACAAGTACATATATGGAATGATGCCACCGCCCAAAACCGCTCCGAGCAGCAAAAACATGTTGGATATCAACAGATAATTCTGCATTTTCTGAACACA
>CAMALD010000292.1 GCA_945836355.1 uncultured Lachnospiraceae bacterium
GGCAACGACCCGCGCGTATACCAGACAACCGTCAAGGAGTTTGTAAAGGATAAGGACGGGAAGCTCTGCAAGGTAAAGGTGGTTAAGCTGGAGCCGAAAAAGGACGAAAAGACCGGGCGCATGAATATGGCGGAGGTGCCGGGCAGTGAATATGAGGTACCGGCGGAGCTGGTTTTGATTGCGGCAGGCTTTCTCGGAGCGGAAAAGTTTGTGGCAGATGCATTCGGCGTAGAGCTGAATGAGCGCACCAATGTAAAAACCGCGCCGGATGAGTATGCCACCAATGTGCCGAAGGTATTTGCGGCAGGTGACATGCACCGAGGTCAGTCACTTGTTGTATGGGCAATCCGCGAGGGGCGCATGGCAGCCAGGCAGGTGGACGAATTCCTGATGGGATATACCAATTTATAATTGTAGAACAAAGAATCTCGCTTGCGAGATTCTTTGTTCAGTTGTGCGCATTTTGTACTCGTGTTTTCAGCAAGGGCTGTCGGTGCAAAACTGCGGAAACTCAAGACCCTTCCTTCTTGAATTTCCGGAATAATACTGGTATA
The DNA here is from genome assembly GCA_945836355.1 of uncultured Lachnospiraceae bacterium. Taxonomy (GTDB): domain Bacteria; phylum Bacillota; class Clostridia; order Lachnospirales; family Lachnospiraceae; genus RGIG4057. The sequence continues at coordinate 555 of CAMALD010000292.1, forward strand.
ATAAATCGGTAATCAACAATTTAGAAAAATTTCATGTTTCCGTGCGGTATTCCCCTTTTCAAGTGGAAGAAAATGTGATATACTGCATGTAGTATTTGAAACCACATGAAATGGTCGGCTGAAACCATGTAAGACGGACGGGATGAACCGCGTAAGACGGATATGGCAGTCTAGGCTGGAATGCATATCAAAAGTTCACTGTGGAGACAGGAGGAATTATGTCATATAAAATTGTTGGTGATAGTTGTACAGAGTTGCCGGAAGAGCTCAGGCGCGATGAGCATTTCTGCAGAGTTGCATTGACCCTGCAGATTGGTGAGGAAATGATACCGGATGATGAGAGCTTTGATCAGAAATCTTTTTTAAAGAAGATGAAGGAGTCCAGTGAGGCGGCAAGGTCTGCCTGCCCTTCGCCGGAGGCATTCATGGAAGCCTTTGAGGGTGCAGAAGAGATTTATGTGATTACGCTTTCATCGGTATTGAGCGGTTCTTACAACAGTGCCGAGCTGGCAAAGGCGCTTTATCTGGAGAAGCACCCGAACAAGAAGATAGAAGTCTTTGACTCGAAATCAGCTGCTTCGGGACAGACCCTGATTGCGATGAAGATTAAGGAATGTAAGGATGCCGGAATGGAATTTGAGGAAGTGGTTGCCTGTGTAAATAAGTTTCGTGACAACCTCAAGACCAAGTTTGTGTTGGAATCTTTGGAGAATTTTCGCAAAAACGGTCGCCTCAACAGAAAGATTGCAGCGCTGTGCAGTGTATTAAATATTAAGCCGGTGATGTGCGGCGTGGACGGTGATATCGAGAGAATCGATCAGGCGCGCGGAATGGATAGGGCGATCATGAAGATGATTAAGCATATTGAGGAAGATGTCACCAATGCAAAGGAGCGGATTTGTGCAATCGTTCACTGCAACTGTTTTGCGCGTGCTGAGTTTGTCCGGAAGGAGATACAAAAGAGAGTGTCGTTTAGGAAGATTATGATTCTTGATGCAACAGGAGTCAGCAGTCTGTATGCGAACGAAGGAGGAATTGTTGTAGCCTATTAATTTTGTTTGTTACGGAGGTAAAAAGGTGAGAGATTTTGTTATTACAGCAGATTCAAACTGTGATTTGCCTTTGGAGTATGTAAAGGCAAATAATATTGGTATTATTCCGCATTATTATGATATTGACGGTGTGACCTACGGCGATGAAATCAATCTGACACCGAAGGAATTCTACGACCAGATGCGTGCGGGCAAGATGCCGACCACGATGGCAAGTAATCCGGCAGTGATTCGCGATACCTTCCAGAAGTATGCCGATCAGGGGCTGGATGTGCTTCATTTCAGCTTTTCCTCGGCTTTGAGCGGCGGGCACAGCAATGTGGTCTGCGGTGCACAGGAAATCTGCGAGGATAACCCTGGCATGACCATTAAGGTGGTGGATACCATGAATGTTTCTCTCGGAGAAGGCATGGTGGTCATGAAAGCGGTCCGCATGAAGCAGGAGGGCAAGAGCCTGGAGGAGATTGCTGCATGGGTAGAGCAGAATCGCTTACATTTTTGTGTATATTTTATGGTGGATGATCTGTTCCATTTACATAGGGGTGGACGTCTCTCCAAGACCTCTGCAATCGTGGGCAGCGTGCTGAATGTGAAGCCGATTCTTATCGTCGATGACGAGGGCAAGCTGGTGAATTCCGGCACGGTGCGCGGCAGAAAGAAAGCGCTGAATACTATCGTTGAGCGTGCGGTAGAGGGCATGGGGCAGGAATATCTCACCGACGAGTGGGATCTGTGTGTGGTGCATGCCGACGCTGAGGAGGATGCAAACACAGTGGCTGCAGCCCTGAAGGAAAAGACCGGAAAGGATGTTCTTGTAAACTATATCAGCCCGAGTATCGGTTCCCACACCGGTCCGGCGGCTCTGGGCATTCTGTTCATGGGTGCAAAGCGCGGATAACCGGGAATAAATCCGTGCGGCAGAGTACTTGCGGAGAGAGACCGTACGACCTGCCGCACGGATAAAATTGCATATTTCGCAAATTTTTTTAAAAAATTAAAAAAGTACTTGACTTTTTGAAAAAACGGATGCATAATATTAGA
>CAMALD010000293.1 GCA_945836355.1 uncultured Lachnospiraceae bacterium
GAAGGTATCAATGATATGATAAAATATTTGGCTTGTATCTATCTTGCCGCTTTTCTGTTGGCAGGAGGATATTATGAGTGGGGAGCCGCAGTGCTTACGGTCCTTTTGGGCGGATGGCTTGCGGTTTTTGCACGGAAGAATAAAGTTAAGCTCAGGGTAAATGATACGACGATTGCAATTTTTGCCCTTTCCGTTTTCTATATTTTAAGTCCTCTTTGGGCTGTGGACTCCGGGATGGCATTCTGGGGAGCCGTGAAATATTTTCCGGTGCTGCTGTTTGGGTTATGTCTTTTACAGCTGACCCCGGTGCAGAGGCGAAGTATTTTAAACCTGACGCCGGAGCTTGGAGCGTTTATGACGGTCAGTTCCTATCTGCTTTCCCTGATTCCGGCTTTTCGAAGCAGCTTCATTGTCAGTGAGCGGTTGGGCGGTTTTTTTCAGTATCCGAATACCTATACTGAATTTCTGCTGATTGGAGTCATTGTTCTACTGTTTCGCGAGGAGACATCCGATACCGTATTTTCGCCCTTGCACACAGAAAAGCCCGGGAAACTCACCCTGTACCGGATGGTTATTCTGACTCTTCTCCTCTTTGGCTGCTTTCAGGCTCAAAGCCGTGCCGTTCTGGCACTCCTTGCTGTAGCATTCTTGTTTTGTCTGATTAAGAAACGTAAAAGGGTGCTGCTGTTTTCGGTACTGTTCTCGATTCCAGCGGCGCTTTTACTCAGCGTGATTACCTCGTTTTCCTCAAAGGTGGGCACGCTTGACCATGTAGTAAATGCACTTGGCGGACAGAGTACCTTCTGGGCCAGACTTCTTTATTTCCGTGATGCGCTCGGCGAGATTGCAAAGCATCCGCTCGGACTTGGATATCTCGGATATTATTTTACACAGGGCAGCTTTCAGACCGGAGCGTACCATGTGCGATGGGTACATAATGATTTTCTGCAGTTGGCGCTAAATATCGGCTGGATTCCGTTAGGACTCCTCCTTTTTGCGATGGCAAGGAGTCTTCTGCGCAAGCGCGAAGCGCTCACGGAAAAGACGATTCTCTTTTTTCTGGCTGCACATATGCTGTTTGATTTTGATATGGAATTCCTTGGGATGTGGTTTGTTTTACTGCTTTGCCTTGACTGGGACGAATTCACCGAACAGCGGATTGCGGTTCCCGGATGGCTGCGGAAAATCAGCATGACCGGGATGGTGCTTACGGCATCCGTCTCCGTATATATCGGTATCGTTGCTGCATTGACATATTCGCATCATGCCGGGGTCGCAGCAAAGCTATACCCGGGCAACACTCTGGCACAGACGGAGCTGCTGTCACAGGAATTAAATGCGCGGACGCAGGAGGGTCAGATGCTTGCCGCGGAGGACCTGATGACCTATGAGAATATCGCTGATGATGTGCTTGCGCGCAATCCTTTTATTTCACAGGCATGGGATTTGAAGGCTGCGATTGCCTATACCAGCGGTGATTTTGGCAATGTAATCCAATATAAGCGAAAGGCCATTGAGTGCAATCGTTTTGATTCTGCAGAATATCAGACGTATTTTGATATGCTAAAGGTCGGAGCTGAGCTTTATGACAGAATGGGTGATACCGAGAGCGCAGCACTTTGCCGAAAGGAAATGTCCATGTATTCTTTGCCGGAAGGCTTTGAAGAATAAAAAAACGGGAGGTAAATAAATCAATGAAGAATTTATTGAGAAAAAGATTTACGTTATTTTTGTCCTTTGTGCTACTGCTGACAGGGCTTCAAGTCCCTTCGTATGCAAAGGCGCAGGAGGAAAGCTCCTCAGATACGGAACTCACACTTTTTGCATCAGAAGAGGAGCGCAAACCGGAAGGAGCTTTAACGCTGAATCAGCCGATGGAGTTTAGTTATGATGACATTTCGAGCCACTACGTCTCCTTTACCGCAAAAACGAGCGGGGATTATTACATTACCAATGTATCGGACGGTTATATTCTAGATATCAAAGTGTTCGACAAAAATAATTCCTGGCTTGCTTCAAGGTCATGGCTGGATAAAGATGAAGCGTGCATGGTATCACTGCAGAAGGGTACTACCGTTTATGTGGAGGTGAGCTGTTCCTATCGTTCTTCTGAATATTCCGCGAGCACACCGTATTCCATCCGTGTTGAAAAAAAGGCATGGACCTACAGTCTTGATAATAACGGAGTATTGACGATTGGCGGCTCCGGAGTCGTGCGTCCGGATTACTTTAATTTCTTTGCAGACTATGCGGATGAAAAGGGAATTGCAATTAAGAAAATTATCGTCGGAAGCAATATCACCGGAATTCCAAACTATTGCTTTTACAATCTGCCGGAGTTAGAGAAGGTTACCATCGGAAAAACTGTGAAATATATTCGTGACTATGCCTTTGCTTATTGTCCGAAGCTTTCAGCTGTTGCAATCGGTGCCGGGCTGGAGGATCTTGCCGAAAGCACATTTTCAAATTGTCCAAAGCTTGGCAAAATTACTGTCAATTCAAAAAACAAGTGCTTGAAGGTATATAAAGGAGTGCTTTATTCAAAGGACTACAAGACACTCTTCCTGTACCCGAATACTTTAACGGATAAGCAATTTACCATTCCTTCCCCTGTCACGAAGGTTTCAGCGAATGCTTTTAC
>CAMALD010000294.1 GCA_945836355.1 uncultured Lachnospiraceae bacterium
TAACAACGATTCTGGTACCAAGTGTCATAGCCTCGGTCTGGTCATGTGTTACGTAGATGATGGTGGTCTCAAGTCTCTGATGAAGCTTGGAGATCTCAATTCTCATCTGAACACGGAGCTTTGCATCCAGGTTGGAGAGCGGCTCATCCATCAGGAATACCTTAGGATTACGCACGATAGCACGTCCCATGGCAACACGCTGTCTCTGACCACCGGAGAGTGCCTTCGGCTTACGGTCTAACAGATGCTCAATATCAAGAATCTTAGCTGCTTCATGTACAAGCTTGTCAATCTGGTCCTTCGGAGTCTTTCTCAGCTTAAGACCGAATGCCATATTGTCATATACAGACATATGCGGGTACAGAGCGTAGTTCTGGAATACCATCGCGATATCTCTGTCCTTCGGCTCTACATCGTTCATAATCTTGTCGCCAATCCAGAGCTCACCGGCGGTGATTTCCTCAAGACCTGCAATCATACGAAGTGTAGTGGACTTACCACAGCCTGACGGACCTACGAAGATGATGAATTCCTTATCCTCTACATCCAAGCAAAAGTTCTTAACAGCAACAAATCCGTTCGGATATGTCTTGTTAATATTCTTCAAAGATAAACTAGCCATTTTTGTTCCTCCTCGTTCATTTCAAACATTCATTTTCTTAATAAGCACAGTAACGTTTTATAGCATGTGACTATTTTACAACAGAATAATCAAAAAAACCATAGAGTAATTATACAAATAACGTTTTTGCATTTTGTCTAATTTGTATACCATGATTTCCCCCTGTCACATTTTTACTTTTTTGGGGTTTGCGCTGCCGATTCGCTATTTCATGCTTTGTTATTGCTTATATTCGATAAACCCCTCCCCCATCACCTCTCTGACATCACTTACAATGACGAATGCCGAAGGGTCTTTTTTGTGGGCTATATCCAGCACCCGGACCATCTCCTTTCTGGATACCACGCAGATGAGCACCTTTCTCTCCGCCTCAGAATACATACCCTGCGCATGCAGCCCTGTCACGCCGCGGTCCAGCACGTACAATATTTCATCCGCAATTTCCTTATAATGGTCCGAAATAATATATGCCATTTTGGCAAATTTCATACCCTCCAATATTCCATCCGACACCTTCGAGACAATATAAACCGCAAGAATCGAATAAAGAGCGCGGCTGATGCCGAACACAAATACCCCCGCAGCCACAATCACTCCGTCCACCAGATTCAGCAGCCAGGGTACCGATATATGCTTCTTTTTCTCATGAATGAGCATACAAAGCACATCCGTTCCGCCCGTGGTGCTCATCGTCGCCAGAACCAGTCCCATGCCCGCACCTGCGAGCACTCCGCCAAACACTGTAGTCAAAAGTATGTCATCCTCAAACACGGGAATCACCGGAATCACCGCAAGAAACACCGTAAGCATAACCGTGGCAAACAGGGTACGCCCGATAAACCGCTTTCCCAGCACTCTCCATGCAACGAGCAGCAGCGGAATATTAAAACAGATATTCGTCACCCACAGCGGTATTTCAAACGGCAGATACCTCTCAGACAGCTCCTTTAACGCGACGCCGATGCCCGTAACTCCTCCCGTCACCATGCCTGCCGGGTCAAATGCCCAGTTCAGCGCCAGCGCAAGCAGCATGGTTCCTAAAGTCAAAGCAATTAAATTTCGTGTTCTGTTTTCATCCCAATCAGCTAACATACCTTTTCCACCTTTTGATTATTAATGCCCATTCTGCTTTCCTTCTATGCACATCAGCGCACCGCAATCTGTGCCCGCGCGCGTTCCGTATCCATCCGGTATCCGCCTTTTTCCTTTCTGCCCGGTATCCTCATTGCGGTAAAAGATGCCGCATCCAGCATTGCAATCGTTTCCGCATAAACATAGACGCTATCGTCCTCCTGTGCGCACAACCGTTCCCAATCCCTCAGCTTTTGCAAAACCGCTCTTGCAGCAGTATCCTTCTCTAAAAATGCCAGCAGACTTTCTCCGGCGGCAATCATATTATCCTGCCACACGCACCAGCCTTCCAGCGTTTCCAGCGGAAGCACCGCAACCCTGTCAAACGTACAATACAATTTTTCGGCAAGAAGCTCTGCCAGCACTGCAGCAGCCTCTTCTGCTTCCATATAATTTCCAAGCACCTCCGCCCAAAACATCTGCGGTATCGCCGGATAACGTGCCGCCATATCCTGATATTGTGTTTCTGTCAGCTCAAACAGCGTATCGGCCGGCAATGTATAAAAGCCCAGCTTCCCTGTCCCACTGTCAAGCACCGTGATAACCGCCGTATTATTTTCTCCCGTCAGATACAAAAGCTCACGGCGCACACCCGGTATCTGTCCCGGCCTCGTCTGACCAGCCCAGGAATTTACGGTACTGCCGGTGTTCCCGGTAAGACCGGCATCCTCATTTTCCTGCCTGTATTTTTGAATAAAGCTCTCCACCTCATACGGAGTGGCAAACCAAAACTGAACCGCATAATAAACGGCAAAAAACACCACACTTGAAAATATCACCATCAGTGTTGTAAACAATACTGTCATTTTTTGACTGTGATTCACTGCCACGTCCTCCCTGCATCCATTTCCGGCTACTGACCGCAGTTGTTCCAGACTGTTCC
>CAMALD010000295.1 GCA_945836355.1 uncultured Lachnospiraceae bacterium
GAGGTATGCTACCAGATTTCGGATATCGGACTCAACTATGATTATCTGGAGCTGGTGGTAGGACATTCCGAGACACTAAAGGCGACACTGAGTCCTGCCAATGCGACCTACGGGGTGACCTGGGAGTCGGCAGATACCTCTATCGCTGTCGTAAACCAGAACGGACGTGTCACAGCAAGAAAAGCGGGTGACACCACGATAACGGCAAAGGCGCAGGATAACAGCGGCATGGTTACCACCTGTTATGTCCATGTCATCAATCCGGTACCGATCAGCAATATTCAGGTTTCAGAGTCTGAGATTGTGATGACGCCGGGTGAGGAAAAGACGGTAAGCTTTTCCATCCTGCCTGCAGGCTATACGGATACCTATGAGTGGTCGAGTGATAATCCGGTGGTGGCAAGTGTCAATTCGCGCACTGGTCTGATTACGGCAAAATCCATGGGTACTGCCAATATCACGATTTTTGCCTCCTCCGGAAGGAGCGCAAGCATCAAGGTATACGTCGTGGGACTCAGCAAGAGCACGCTCAGTCTACAGCAGTATTCCTCCACCATCATCAGTCTGGATGTATATGGTGCGGACCGCTCCAAGATGACCATCAAGTGGTACTCGGATAATGAACGCATAGCGGAGGTTGCAAACGGTAAGATTACAGCAAGAGCCATCGGTACAACGACAGTTTATGCGGTGGTGAACGGACGCAAGCTGCCGTGTAAGGTGACGGTCGAAAAAATCAGGAATTGAGAATAGAGGTTTGGTGTACAGTGCCCGTGGGATTTTCCTGCGGGCACTGTAATTTTGCATAAAATCAGGCGAAATGTTTTGATAGTATTCCGATATTGTCGGCAAAATGAACATGTGGTACAATTTGATGTATTAAGAGCAAACTCAATCTGACAAATGAAGGAGTAACGGGAAGTAATATGCTGGTAAGTTTACATGCAAAGAATTTTGCAATCATAGATGAAATCGAGGTGGAGTTTGGGGAGCATCTGAATATTATTTCAGGTGAGACCGGTGCGGGAAAATCCGTCATCATCGGCTCGATTAATGCGGCGTTGGGCGGCAAGGTAAGCAAGGAAATCATTCGCACCGGAGCGGATTATGCGCTGGTTGAGCTGGTGTTTTCGGGGGAGAATCCGGAGGTGCTGCGCTGTATGGCAGAGGAAGGTCTGGAGCCGGAGGATGGAGAGGTTGTCATCTCGCGCAAGATTCTGTCGAGCGGAAAGAATGTGTTCCGTGTGAATGGCGAGACGGTCAATGCGTCCGTGGTGAAGGAGCTGGCATTCGGGCTGATTGATATTCACGGACAGCACGAGCACCAGTCGCTGCTAAAAAAATCCAGACATCTGGAAATGCTGGACCGCTATGCGGGGAGCGAGGCAGACCACATAAAAAATATCATCGGCGAGCAATATAAGCAGTACCGGGCATTAAAGGACGAGAAGGAGCATGCGCTCTCGGACGAGGATAAGCGTCTGAGGGAGCTGTCGTTTCTGCAATATGAATACAATGAGATTGAGCAGGCAAAGCTGGTGTCGGGAGAGGAAGCGGAGCTGAGGCAGGAGCATAAAAGGCTGGCAAATCTACATATGATTGAGGAGGCTTTGTCCGGCATAAACCGTCTCATCAACGAGGAGGATGGCGCCGCGGCGGAAAAGCTCGGCTATGCGCTTAGAATGCTGGGAAAAGTCGAAGAGTATGACGAGGAGCTGGGACAGCTCTACGGCGCACTTTCCGACATCGAGAGCAGTCTGCATGATTTTGCCCGTGAGGTCACGGCGTACCTGGACCGCTCGGAAAACGACGGTGAGCGGTTTGCGCAGGTGGAGGAACGGCTGAATGTCATCAACCATCTCACCTCGCGCTACGGCGGGACGGTTGAGGAGGTGCTCAGACATGCGCAGGAATGCCGGGAACAGATTGAAAAATATGAAAATTATGACAGATATCTTGCAGAATTGGAGCGCAAATATCAAAAGGCGGAGCAGGAGCTGGCTGCAGCCTGCGCTCAGATGACGAAGCTGCGCAGGGCAAAGGCAGAGGAGCTGACCGGAAAGCTGGTGGAGGCATTGAGGGATTTGAATTTTCTGGATGTGCGTTTTGATATCGGATTTTCGGAAACGGAAGGCTACACCGCGAAGGGAACGGATGAGGTCGAGTTTTTAATCTCAACCAATCCGGGAGAGCCGCTGCAGCCGCTTTCTAAGGTCGCCTCGGGCGGTGAGCTCTCAAGAATCATGCTCGCGCTGAAGTCCGTATTCTCCGACAAGGATGAAATTGAGACTATGATTTTTGATGAAATTGATGTGGGAGTCAGCGGGAGAACTGCGCAGATGGTGTCTGAAAAAATGGCAAGGATTGCGGCGAAAAGACAGCTGCTGTGCATCACCCATCTGCCGCAGATTGCAGCCATGGCGGATGCGCATTTTATCATTGAAAAAATGACGGACGGAGTGTCGACCAAAACCGGCATCCGCAGACTGGATGATGCCGGAATGACACAGGAAATCGCGCGCATGCTGGGCGGTGTGGAGATTACCGGCAAAGTGCTCGAGAGCGCCGCAGAGATGAAGCTGATGGCAACGCAAAAAAAGCAAGAATTTGGAAGAGCATGAGAAA
>CAMALD010000296.1 GCA_945836355.1 uncultured Lachnospiraceae bacterium
ACATACTACAGATATCTTTTTGGGCGTAATGTTCACAGAACAATTTATTATCGTTTTTGTCTTGTTTACAGAACAATTTATATCATTTTCGTCTTGTACACAGAACAATATGGATTTATAATCGTTTCGTACATGGAGATGGTGTTACGAACAGTGATAACCCACATGCTTTTCATTGATAACCGGGAGAACTGCCCCACATCAGATTTACGGAGGTCCTATGAATTCAGTAACCGCTTCAATAATCCAATCAAAGCTTGCCCTTTACGACTCCGCTGCTTTTTTGCGGGAGTACACCTATTGCGGGCATGATCTCGGCTCTGTCTGCACTCCTTCCGGCACCTGCTTTCGTGTCTGGTCCCCCGGTGCGGACCGCGTCGCACTCTGTCTGGTTTCGGATACCCGGACCGGGCAGCTCCCGATGACAAGGTCCGAGCACGGCACCTGGAGCTATCAGACCGAAGCCAGCCTGCACGGCAGCCGGTATTATTATCTTGTCACAATGGACGGGCCCACCGTGAAAGCAACCGACCCTTACGCGAGGTGCTGCACCGCAAACGGCACTTATTCCGTGGTGATAGATCTCTCCCAGACCAATCCGGATGGCTGGAGTGAGGATAAGGGACCGGTTCTTGACCGGCCTACCGACGCCGTCATCTACGAGCTGCATCTGCGAGACCTTTCCATGGATTCCTCCTCCGGCATCCTCCACAAGGGAAAATTTCTCGGTCTGGCGGAAACCGGCACCCGCAATGCGGCCGGACTGCCGACCGGTCTGGACCATATCAGGGGCCTGGGCGTGACTCACATCCATCTGCTGCCGTGCTTTGACTATGCGTCCGTGGATGAGACAAAGCCCTCCTTTAACTGGGGCTACGACCCTGCCAATTACAATATCCCGGAGGGCTCCTATGTCACCGCTCCCAACGACCCTGTCACACGCATCCGCGAGATGAAGGAGATGATTCACACCCTGCATGCACACGGGCTGGGCGTCATCATGGATGTGGTGTACAACCATACCGCCGTTGCCGAAGATTCGCATTTTAACCTGCTTGCACCATATTACTATTACCGTATGATGCCGGACGGAAGCTTCGCCAACGGTTCGGATTGCGGCAACGAAACCGCCTCGGAGCGCCCGATGATGCGCAATTTTCTGATTGATTCCGTTGCCTACTGGGCGAAAGAATATCATATCGACGGCTTCCGGTTTGACCTGATGGGACTCCATGACATCGACACCATGAATGCCATCCGCACGCGCCTTGACGAAATCAATCCGCAGCTTTTGATGTACGGGGAGGGCTGGACCGGCGGTCCCTCCCCTCTGCCGGAAAGCAGACGCGCCGTCAAACAGAACATGACCCGGCTGCCGCGCATTGCCGCCTTCAGCGATAATCTGCGGGATGCCATCAAGGGCAGCGTTTTTAACGCTAAGGATACCGGCTTTGTCTCCGGGCGCAAGGGGCTTTGCGAGGATATCCGCTTTGGCATCTGCGGATGCGCTCCCCACCCGGAAATCAATCTGAAGCTTGTCCGCTCTGCAAATGCTTTCTGGGCAGCAGAGCCTGCCCAATGCATCAACTATGTATCCGCACACGACAATTATACCCTCTGGGACAAGCTGGCGTGCTCCTGCCCAAAGGATTCCCCTGAGCTTCGCATCCGCAGAAACAAGCTCGCCGCCGCAATCTATCTGACCTCGCAGGGAATCCCTTTCTTTCAGGCAGGCGAGGAATTTCTGCGCACCAAGCCTGCCGAAAGCGGCATCGGCTTTGATGATAACAGCTACCGCTCCCCTGACAGCGTCAATTCACTGAAATGGGACCGGATGACCGAGTATTCCGGGGTCTGCGGGTATTACCGCGGACTGATTGCATTCCGGAAGGCACATCCTGCGCTGCGGCTTGATACCTCCGCCGCTGTCGCAAGGCATCTCACCTTCTTAAAGAAGGTTCCTGCAGGCACGGTGGGGTATCTGCTCTCGGGACATGCAGGAGGCGATTTCCTAAAGGAAATCGCCATCCTGTTGAATCCGACGCCTGCCGCAGTCTCCTTCTCCCTTCCCGGGGGTGATTGGACGGTTTATATCAGTGATGCCGCCGCAGGAACGGCTCCCCTCGCCCATATCAGCGGCAGCACCGTCCGGGTTCCCGCCGTTTCCTGCTTCGCGCTGGGCCGCGCTTAAAGATTGACCTGTATTTTGTACTCCTTCAGCCAGTAGTTTACCATCAGCAGGTAGGCGTAAAGCTGCGGTCCTGCCATAAGCTGCCCGTACCACGGCTTTGCGTAATCCGACGGCTGCATCATAAAATGCTTTGCCTTGCCGGTATCCAGAAGCAGATGTATCGGCTGGGAGGTGTCATGAAGCATTTCATTAAAACGTTCCTTCAAAATGTGCTCGTATCCCGGATGATAGGTCTTCGGATACGGGCTCTTTTTGCGGTAAAGCACCTCAGCCGGCAGATAATCCTCTCCCGCCTTTCGCAGAAGGCCCTTGACCATTCCGCCCGGACATTTCATCTCCCACGGCACATTATACACATACTCCACAATGCGCGGGTCGGCAAACGGCACACGCGCCTCCAGCCCTGCTGCCATGCTGGCGCGGTCCATGCGG
>CAMALD010000297.1 GCA_945836355.1 uncultured Lachnospiraceae bacterium
TTGACATATTTACTCCGTATTCGATGGACTGATCACCGATAAATTTCAGCTCGGGTGTATTGCGCAGATTGATGCGGTGGGCAAGCTCACTGCGCAAAAACGGCGCAGCACTCTTTAACCCTGCCAGCGTAGCCTTCTGGGATGCCTCATCCCCAAGCACGCTGATATACACCTTTGCCGTCTTAAGATCCGGCGCCACCTCACACGCCACCACAGAGGTCATCGGATTCACTCGCGGATCCTTTAACTCCTGCGAAATCAGCATACTGAGCTCTTTCTGCACTTCCTGATTGATTCTGGTATTTTTGATACTGTTTTTTCTCATTATCTTGGAACCTCCACCATCATATAGAACTCAACCTGGTCAAATTCCTGCAAGTCGTTGAACTTTTCAAAAACAAGACCGCATTCGTATCCGGTGGCAACCTCCTTCACATCATCCTTAAATCTCTTCAGCGATGCAAGAGGCCCCTCAAAGATTTTCTCGCCGTCACGGGTAATACGAGCGGAGCATCCTCTTACAATCTTACCGTCAAGTACATACGAACCGGCAATCACGCCCAAGCCCGATGCTTTGAAGGTCTGACGAACCTCTGCATGACCGATGACCTGCTCCTCAAATACCGGATCAAGCATACCCTTCATCGCAGCCTCCACGTCCTCGATTGCATTGTAGATGACGCGGTACAGTCGCACATCGACCTTTTCGCGATCCGCAATATCCTTAGCGGTATTATCCACGCGCACATTGAAGCCGATGATGATTGCATTGGATGCACTCGCAAGCGTCACATCGGACTCGTTGATGGCTCCGACACCGCCATGAATGATGCGCACCGCAACCTCCTCGTTGCTGAGCTTTTGCAGACTCTGCTTTACGGCCTCCACCGAACCCTGTACATCTGCCTTGACGATCAAATTCAGCTCCTTGATGTTACCTGCCTGAATCTGAGAGAACAATCCGTCAAGAGACAGCTTTGCTTTGGTATCTGCAAGAAGCTTTTCTCTGCCCTGCGAAATAAATGCTTCGGCAATGTTTCTTGCTTCCTTTTCATTATTTGTTGCCATGAAGATCTCGCCTGCTGCCGGAACATCGTTCAGGCCAAGGATTTCTACAGGTGTAGAAGGCGTTGCCTCCTTCACACGTCTTCCCTTATCATCAATCATCGCTCTGACTTTACCGTAAGCTGAGCCGATTGCCACGCAGTCTCCGACATGCAGTGTACCCTTCTGCACGAGAATGGTTGCCACCGGTCCGCGTCCCTTATCCAGCTCTGCCTCAATAACAATACCGCGTGCATTGCGGTTCGGATTTGCCTTCAGCTCACAAACCTCCGCCGTCAGAAGAATCATCTCCAGCAGCTGCTCGATGCCCTCCTTGGTATGCGCCGATACCGGGACAAAAATCGTGTCGCCGCCCCAGTCCTCTGCCACGAGCTCATGCTCGGTCAGCTCCTGCTTAACGCGCTCAACGTTTGCGCTCGGCTTATCAATCTTGTTGACTGCCACGATAATCTGTACACCTGCCGCCTTCGCATGGTTGATTGCCTCGATGGTCTGCGGCATTACACCGTCGTCAGCCGCAACGACAAGGATTGCGATATCCGTCGACTGTGCACCGCGCATACGCATGGAAGTAAAAGCTTCGTGACCTGGAGTGTCAAGGAACGTAATCTTTTCTCCGTTCTTCTCAACGGTATAGGCACCGATGTGCTGTGTGATTCCGCCAGCTTCCTTTGCGGTGACATTGGTCTCACGGATAGCATCCAGAAGGGAGGTCTTTCCGTGGTCAACATGACCCATAACACAGACAACCGGAGGACGCTTTACCATCAGAGACTCATCCTCTGCTTCTTCCTTGAGCAGCTCCTCCACTACATTCACCTTAACTTCCTTCTCGGCGATGCAGTTAAAGCTCAATGCAATTTCCTCTGCCTCCTCAAATGTGATCTCCTGATTGATGGAAACCATCTTTCCTTCCAGAAACAGCTTCTTAACCAATGCGGACGGAGTCTGCTTCATCTTGTCTGCAAGCTCCTTAATCGTAACAACCTCCGGAATGATGATGGTCTTGATCTCATCCTCCTTCTCCTCCGACACCGGCTGAGCCTTCGGCTTGATAAAAGCACCCTTACGATTCGGGTCCTTCTTGCCCTTCATCATGCCGTCCTCTTCCATGTCACGGTCACGACCGCGCTCACGGTTTTTATCACGGTTACGGTCGTTGAAGGCTGCCGCACGCTGTTCCTTTGTCAGCTCATTTGCCAGATCCGCCTTGATGCTGCTCTTGTCGCTGCTGCGGTTATCTCTTGCGCTGCTGCGATTTCCGAAGCCTCTGTTATTATATCCCGAATCCTTATCGGCATCCTTATCCTTATTAAATCCGCCACCGCGGTTTCCGCCCTGCATTCTGTCACCGTAAGCACCGTTTCCGCCGGGTCTGCGGTCACCGAATTGTCCCTGCGGTCTGTCTCCCGGTCTGCGCTCGCCGTACTGTCCCTGCGGTCTGTCTCCCGGTCTGCGCTCACCGTACTGTCCCTGCGGTCTGTCCCCGGCTCTGCGCTCGCCGTACTGTCCCTGCGGTCTGTCTCCCGGTCTGCGCTCGCCGTACTGTCCCTGCG
>CAMALD010000298.1 GCA_945836355.1 uncultured Lachnospiraceae bacterium
CGCGCAGAGCAAAGGAGTGGTTGAGCGGCAGAGGGAGCAGAAGACGCTCGTCTGATGTCATACCGATTCCTTCGATGGTATTCGACAGAATGTGGTAAACGGATTTGTAGGAAAGGATAACTCCCTTTGGCTTTCCGGTGGTACCGGTAGTGAATAAAAGCTCTGCCATGTCGTTTTCGGACGGAAACACATAAGCAGCGATGTCAGCCGGAGTCTCAGCCGCATAAATCTGCTTCAAGGAGTACAGACGCACCTTATCCTCGTATCCCTTCATCGGTTTGTCTGTCAGGAAAAGAACCGCTTCGGCATCTTCGTAGACCATGGCGGAATTTTCCGGTGTGCTGTTCTTGTCGATGAATACGGCGATGGCGCCGCAGTACTGAATCCCGAGGTAGGCTGCCACCATCTCCGGCTTGGAGAGAGCGGTAAAGAGCACACGGTCACCGCGCCGGATGCCCAAGGATGCGAGCACGGTACCGATGGTGCGAATCTTATCAGCAAGTGCGCGGTAGGTTAAAAGTTCTTTTTTGAATGCCACGGCAGTTTTGTCCGGCTGGGATATGGATAGTTCAAGGATGCGGTTTATTAACGTGTCAAACATAAAGACCTCTTTTCTTGACCGGAAAAATTATATATATTTTTCCAGCAGCTCAACCATAGCGTCAATTGAGTTGAAATTTTCCGGGACGATGTCCTCGTACGGAAGAGTTACACCGAACTCCAGGGAGAGCGCCGAAATGATGCCCACCATAGTCAGAGAATCTAAAATGCCGTCATCAACAAGCTCTGTAGAGCTCTCAAAATCAATCTCCGGATAATTTTCCACCAATACATTTTTCACTTTTTCTCTCATATAAAAGTACCTCTCTTTCAATATAGTAATTCTGTTGTCTCTTACAATAATTTACCAAAAAATGCAGGATTATTCAAGTAAAATTCATTCCTTCGCCTGCGCGGCTTTCAGCCATTGGTCCATATGCTTTTTGATGATGTCAAACGGTGCCGGGCCGATGTCGAGCAAAAAGGTATGAAAATCCAGATAGGAAAAATCATCACCCAAGGTTTCCTGCGCTGTCCGGCGCAGATCAATAAACTCGAGATAGCCTATACAGTAAGGCAGATAAACACCCGGCTCGGCGAGAAGCGTCTGGTAAATCTCTGAGGCGGAAGCCTCATCCACTCCGTAATCCGACCAGAAACTGATGGTATCCTCCGGCGTCCAGCCGGAAAAATGAATGCCGATTTCGGTAAGCCCGTAAAGACACAAAATGGCAGTCATATTGTTCTGCATAAATTCGGCGAGCGCATCATCAAAGCCGGCGAGCTTGTAGCCGTAAAGCTCCGCATAGGTGCCCCAGCCCTCCGTGTAGCCGCGGGTGCGCAAAAGGTGGAGAATCGGTGCCTGGTCTGTTGCAAGATAGTAGTTGTTCTGGTACAGATGCCCCGGATACCCCTCATGCGCGAGAGTGGTGAACAGATCGTTGCCGGTGTACTCCGGATTCAGGTTGATATAGATGTTATTGTTGTTGCGGTCGTCAAACGGAGGTATCAGATACATGGCAGGACTTAGGTAATCCTGCAGGGACTCGTGAACGTACTTTACAGAGTAGTCCACATCATCCAGGTGCGGAAAATCTGTCTGTATTGCCTTTTTGAGCAGTTCCAGACACTCCACCGGATCGGAGGTCGGATACTCGGCAGCAGCGTAACGGTCGTAAAGCTTCGGGTCAGCCAACTGTGCGGCACTCATGGAAAGGAGTGAGGAGCGCACGGCGCTTTCCAGACGTTTTTGCATTTTCTTCATTGTCATGGAGGAGCCGGTGTCGTATTGTACCAGAGTCTCAAAATACTCCGCACCGTCCGGCAGGGCGCAGAGATTGCCCGGATATACAGCAGAGCCGCGCAGCTCGGAGAGAGTTCGGATCAGAAGCTCGTATGCCGGAATCACATATTGCAGTACCGCCTCGCGGTTTTGCTCCCGGTACAGTGTAATTTCATCGGTGGTCAGCCCCTCGAAATCGGCGATGACCGAGTCGAAGTGCTCAATCAGGAGATTCGTCTCCGGGCTGCTGATAAAGGTTTTGCACTGGTCGATGATCTTGTCTGCCACGGAATCCGCCATAAAAAAGCCTGCGGCAGATTTTTCGCGCTCATACTGCGCGATGTCGGAAAAATAATCCGGAAGGCATTTGAGCAGCTCTATGTAGGTGTCAATGTCCTTGCGGCTGTAAAAATAATATTCTGCAAGCACAATCGGAAGCTCTGTCTGAAGACCTGTGGTAGGCCCGAGTGGTTCGGCATAGTAGGCATACTTGCTGAGACGGGCAGTGTATTCGAGTGCACGCAGAGTACAGTCGTAGACTAACTGCTCCTGTGAATTTAAAGTATCGTAGCTGTAGCCTTGCAGCTGCGCGATGAGTGCTTCTGCTTCGGCGGCAGATGCGGTCAGATCGGTTTGACTGTAAGTGCCCAGAGTGACTTCCGTGGGAGTAATACCGTAGTTTTCCGGGTTGGCAACGGAATAGTGCAGCGACAGGGTGTCGCAGTTGACATTGTCCCGCCAGATTTCATCGATAAATTCAGAAAAGCTCTGTCCGTTGACCTCATTGACATCGTTG
>CAMALD010000299.1 GCA_945836355.1 uncultured Lachnospiraceae bacterium
CGGTGAATGGCAGAGTATGCGCAAACATTCGTTTCCGACATCTCAACCGCAGGATAAGTCTTGTCGTCCTTCGCATTCTGCTCAATGCCCATACTCTTGTTTTTCATGATGCAGAATTGCAACCTTACCCCATCATAGGTATACAGTGTTCCCGCGTCACAATGAGTAATCTTCATAGCGCAGTCGATGATTTCGGAAAGCAGCTCGTCATAATCCTTTTCCGCAGTCAGCATGATGCCCATATCCAGCACCTCATTTAATACATTCTGATCCATTCTGTACCTCCATCCGGTAAACAAGCACTTCCTCCTGTTTCCCTTTCAATGCTTTATATCCGATTGCTTCACCGTAATACATATCCTTGACCGCCTGATAGATCTCTTCGGTCACATATATGCAGCCTCCCGGCGCAATACTCTCAAGGCGCTCCGCGATATTAACCGTATCGCCGATTGCCGTATAATCCATCCGATGACTGCAGCCGATATTTCCCACCACCGCTTTTCCGCTGTGGATACCGATTCCGCAGGCAATCTCTATTCCGAATTCTTTTTTCAGCTCCGTATTTAAGGCTTCCATGCCGGAAATAATATCAGCCGCCGTCTGCATTGCCTTCCTCCGGTAATCCTCAACGGCAAGCGGTGCATTGTAGACCGCCATCACGGCATCTCCGATAAATTTGTCCAGCATTCCGTCGTGCTTAAATATGGCATCCGTAACCAGCCCGAGGTAGCGGTTGAGTATACCGATTACCCGCTCCGGCGATAAGGCTTCCGACATTGACGAGAAGCCGCGGATATCTGCGAACAGGACTGCAATCTCTTTTGTCTCGCCGCCCAGCTCGATCTGAAGCTCTTTTTTCTTGGCGATTTCTCCTACCACCTGCGGTGCCACATATTTCTTGAAAATATTGATGATACGGTGTCTTCCCGCACGCTCCTGCACATATCCGCCGATAATTCTCACTGCCATGAGAAGCAGCAGAAAAAATACCACGTAGAATACCCGCCAGTACCAGCCGTTATTGTACAACACCACGGCTGTAAAGCAGCTTCCCGCAAGCAGCACCGCTCCCGCACCGATGGCTGCAGCCATCCTGGTACAGCAGAGCAGCAAAGCATACAGACCAATCGTCAGGGTAACAATCCATGCATTAACGGCAGCCGGCAGTTCAATCAGAGTCCTGCCGTCCAGCAGTGCATTGACATGGTTTGCCTGTACCTCCACTCCATTCATGACCTGTCCTCTGGCTATCGGCGCCAGATACTGATCCAGCATCCCTGAGCAATATGCACCGACCAGCACAATGCTGTCCGCAAACAATCTCATATCACATCTGCCGTGCACAATGTCGGTATAGGAATAAACCTCATACTCGCCGGATGCCGCAGTGTAGTCAAACTCATACACTCCGTTTCCATCCGTGCGGGGATACTGCACCGTCCCGCCGGTCTGCTCCTGCACCCTGCGGTAGACCTCAAAAGCAAAATTGTCCTGATGTATTTCCCCGGAATCAATCGACAGCACCGAACGGCGCACATAATTATCCTTGTCCTGAATCACATTGGTAAAGCCTTGTGTGGTCACAAACCGCAGAGCCTCGTACGGATTTTCGACAAGCTCGGCATACATGGTATTGATGACTGACTCTCCCGATGCCGTCATCTCCCTGCGTGTGGAAAAACTGATGTGGGAAGCCATCACGACTGCCTCAAAGCGCTGCGCCGCCTCTACCAGTGCCGCATCTCCCTGCTCGTCGCGCTCTCCCACATAGTTAATATCAAAGGCAATGACTGCCGGGGCATAAGCGGTGTCAAACGCATTCAGCAAATCCGCTGCCTGCTGTCTGGTCCACGTCTGGAACTGCCCCATTTCCTCCAAGCTTTTTTCATCAATCCCGATAATCTTGATGCGGTTATCCACCGGCCTGCTATGTACAAAAAAGCTGTCGGAAAACCAGTATTCCGCTGCCTGCATCGGTGACAGCCATGCAAACATCCCCGACACCGCCGCCGCTAACAGAATAAAAATAATATCTTTTGTTAATTGTGATATCTTTTTCCCGGTCACTGTTTCTTCCATACCGGTCTCAGATATGTCGGTCCGAGCACCGTACCTTCCCATTGTTTTCCTTCACTTTCACCTGTATCGATTTCCCAGTAATCGAACTCATACCCATCCTTAACCGGCGTCAGAGTAACAGCAATACCTTCACGCACACAGTACTGATAGGTCTGTCCGTAGAATGCATCCTTAAATACGACCGGATAATAGTAATTGCCCTCTCCCTGCTTCCAGGACGCATACATCGCTCCTGACTCTCCTGCAAGATCATTTTCAAAATTCCACAACTCAGATGCCCCATACACATACCAGCCGGCAAAGACAATATTGCCGCTCTGTGAACCATACGGGTTGTCGCTTACCACCGGTTCCTTGTCCGGCGCCTGCAGTGCAGAACCACTCACCGCGCTTACTTTTGCAAAGGTAATCGAATAATCCTGTGACGAATCCGTTATCACAATACTCTTATCCGAAGGAGCACCAATCACCTTCGGCAGAAAATAGGATACATCGTGGGCTTGTGGTGCCTGCGTCGGCTCCGGTGCTGTGGT
>CAMALD010000300.1 GCA_945836355.1 uncultured Lachnospiraceae bacterium
CGGCTGAGACAGCCCTCACCACGGTAAACAAGCTGCGTATGCGCAGTCTCGCAGAGGATGGTGTAAAGCGGGCAAATACTGTGCTGAAGCTGATTGAAAATCCCGCAAACATGCTCAGTGCCATTCTGATTGGCAACAACATCGTCAACCTCTCCGCTTCCTCCCTTGCCACTTCGGTCGCACTGGAGCAGTTCGGAAGCCAGGGAGCAGCGATTGCCACAGGTCTTCTGACACTGCTTGTATTGATTTTCGGTGAGATTACCCCGAAGCGTCTCGCCACTCTTCACAATGAGAAGCTGTCCTTAATGTATGCCCCTCTCTTTCTCGGGCTGACCAGACTTCTCACACCGGTCATTTTTATCATCAACAAGCTGTCACGCGGTGTCATGCTGCTCTTCCATATCAATCCTGACGAAAAAGCGGTGCCAATCACCGAAAGTGAATTCAGAACCGTAGTGGATTTCAGCCACGAGGAAGGTGTCATCGAGAGTGAAGAGCATCAGATGATTACCAATGTGGTAGATTTCGGCGATTCCATGGCAAAGGATATCATGGTTCCCCGCATCGATATGGTATTCGCTAACGTAGAAATGAGTTATGCTGAGCTTTTTGAAACCTTCAGCGCCGACCAGTATTCGCGTCTTCCGGTCTACTCCGGCACCCGCGACAACATCGTCGGCATTATCAATTTGAAAGACATTTTCTTTTATTCCGGCAAACAGGAAGACTTTAAGATAGAAGAACATCTGCGCGAGCCTTTCTTCACGTATGAGTTTAAAAAGACCTCCGAGCTTTTGAACGAGATGCGCCGCGAGCACATTGCTATGGCTATTGTTCTCGATGAATACGGCGCCACTGCCGGTCTTGTCACCCTGGAGGATCTGCTTGAGGAGATTGTCGGCGAGATTCGCGATGAGTACGATGCGGATGAGGTCGACGCGATTCAGAATATCGCACCCGGTGAATATCTTGCCGAAGGTGCCGCCAAGCTGGATGACATCAATGATGTGCTGGGTCTTAATTTGCATTCCGATGACTATGACTCCATCGCAGGCCACATTATCAATATGCTGGACCATCTGCCGGGTGTCGGTGAATCCGTGACAGAGGACGGCGTCATCTTTACCGTAAAAAGTGTCAGCAAGAACCGTATTGATCAGGTACATATCCGCGTACTTCCAAAGGAAGAGACGGAGGAAACACCTGAAGAACTGTAAATATTATTCCGCCTCAAAACGGATAATATCTCCCATAAAGCAAAAAAGGGTGACCGGATGTTTTCCGGTCGCCCTTTTTTCTCCGCTACAGCACCGCGTCAAAAAGCTTTTCCAGATAATCGGCACTTTTCTGAAACCAGTCAATATCCAGCTTTTCGATTTCACCTCTATCCGCCGCCTTTGCGACCAAGGGATCGATAGGCAGCTTTGCCAGCACCGGAAGCGCATATTTCGCTGCAATCTCATCAATATGGCTATCGCCAAACACGCTCATGCGCTCGCCGCAGTGTCCACAGGTAATGTAGCTGTAGTTCTCCACAAAACCAAGCACCGGAATCTCCATCGCCTCAGCCATGTGTACTGCCTTTGCCACAATCATGGATACCAGCTCCTGCGGGCTGGTTACCACTATGAGCCCCGCTACCGGCAGCGACTGAAATACCGTCAGCGGCACATCGCCGGTGCCCGGCGGCATATCCACAAACATATAATCGATATCGCCCCAGAGTGTCTCACTCCAGAACTGCTTTACCGTCCCCGCAATGACAGGCCCGCGCCAGATTACCGGTGTCTCCTCACTATCAAGCAGAAGATTCACACTCATGATCTTAATGCCGCCGTCGGTAACAGCCGGAACGATGCCCTGCTCATTTGCCGTTACCATGCCGTGAATTCCAAAGCATTTCGGTATGGACGGTCCGGTCACATCCGCATCCAGAACAGCCGTCTTATACCCCTTTTTACTCATCGCAGCCGCAAGCGCCGACGTCACAAAGGACTTTCCGACTCCTCCCTTGCCGCTGACTACTCCAATCACATTTTTGACATTGCTGAACGCATTCATCGGAACAATGAAATCCGTTTTGGACGGTTTTCTGTCACTGCAGTTAGAGCTGCAGCTTGAACACTCATGCGTGCAATTTGAAGAATTTACTTCGCTCATAGCTTCCTCCATCTATTAGACACATATTCCCACTCCGCCCAGTTTATCACGAAATAAAGCATACGTCAATCGGATACAGGTCTGCGCTTTACACGCTCACCTTTTTCTGCAGCATCAGGGAGGTGGCAAAATATGCCGCAACCGCTATCACCGCATAAAACAGCAGCACACAAATCAGCTCACCGCTATTCTGCACAATACTGCCAAACAGAGCTTTCGATATCTTTCCGACTCCGATATTGAGTGCAAGGAACAGGGCAAAGCTTACGACACTTCTCAGCTTTGTATTTGCCATAAAAGTCGCACTTAAGGTAATAGCAAGCATTCCGATAATAACAACCAGCGTCCACTCAACCACAATCTGGAACAGAGTCATTAGCAGGTTACTCACACTGACCTCAACTGAAAAAACGGTTTTGATTATCTCTGTGATATACTCCATCAGACTGGATAT
>CAMALD010000301.1 GCA_945836355.1 uncultured Lachnospiraceae bacterium
AGGGAACTTTTGGGGAAACAGACGCATATGTGGAATTCCGCAAAAAGAACGGTGCGGCAGTGGATGATGAATAGAAAAAGTTCCGTCTGGCGCGGAACTTTTTCTACTGTAACACTCTTATTTATCTTTTTCTCCGGCTTCCGGCTCTTTCGCTTCCGAAGCATCCACTTTCTTTTTGCTTCCTCCGAGCGCAATCTTTATTGTCACAAGGAATACGACCGCGCCAAGCGCCAAAATGCCGGCAATTACAAGGACCAGAGTCCCTGTGCTCATTCCGCCGGAGGTCTTTACAGTTTCATCAGCTGCAGGCTTTTCCGTGTCAACCGTCGCCGGTATATCCGTCGGTTTTTCTGCATCATCCTTCGCCGGTGTATCCGTCGGTTTTTCTGCATCATCCTTCGCCGGTGTATCCGTCGGCTTTTCTGCGCCATCGATTTCCGGTGTTTTGGTTGGCTGTTCCGCCCCCGGCTCTTTCTCCGGGGTCGTCTCAGGTTCTTCTGCCAGTGTGCCTGTCAGCTTCAGAGCCTCCAATTCCCCATCCGCTGCCGCGCTTACGGCAAATGTAGTACAAAGCCCATTGTCGGTCATGGCAGTTACCGTCGTTTCCCCTGTTCCTACTGCGTAAATGAGGGCTTTTACAGCACCACCCTCTGCAGCTTCTGCCGCGGTATTGTCCACCCAGACAACGGAGCTGTCACCGGATACAAAGGTGATTTTTCCGCAACCTGCCGGTGCTGCATAGGCTGTGATTTCAGCGGCTTCGCCGGCCTTTACCGACACGCTGCCAACGCCCTTATTGGTCAGGCTTTCCGCATAAATCTTTTCCACACCTGCTGCTGTCTCATCAAATACCAGGTTGCTGAGGGTAAAAGTAACTTCTATCTTCTGAGGATTCTCAATATCAGAGAAATTGAGCACATGATTGTTCACCGTTACCTCAGAAATTACAGAACCATCCCATGAATTGATAGGGTCATTGGTATCAAAAATTCCCGAAGACTTGAGCGCAGACTTCGGTGCGTCCATATTGACCGAAAAAGCCTTGCCATCCACCACTATCTTGTCATAAATAATGTCACAGGAAATCAGAGGACTCTTCTTCGTCTTTCCCAGAGTGACAGATTGGTCCTTGATGTATATGGCTGTAAGGTTGTTAAGACCGGTAATCCCCGCTGCCTTTGCAGCATCGGACAAATGCTTTGCACAGTCAAAAGACAAGGTATATGTCCCATCACCGTTTACTGTAATGGAATCCGCATACTCATTGGTAAAATAATTCAGCGCGGAATCATTGAAATATACGTTAAGAGCAAGCTGGATTTCAAACACGTCCTCTGCCTGTTCTACGGTGACCGGAACCACCCTAGTACAGCCATCGGAGGATGTGATGACAACATATGCGCTTCCTGCCCCCTTAGCCACCACCTTACCGATTCCGGATACGGTGATGACATCTGTATCGGTGGAACGGTATGTCAAAAAAGCATCACTCTCTGCCGGCACCTTCCTGGCATTCAGGAAGAAGGATTCCCCGCTGGTTACAGTATAGCTTTCCTGCTCCGCCGCAATATCCGTAACAGGCATGGAATCCGCAGCAGCCCTTACCTCCACCGGAATCTCAAGCACTGCTCCGCCCTCACTGCTAAAAGCGGTAATGACAGTGCGTCCAATGCCGACAGCGTGCACAAAGCCTGCCCACACGTCAATATTCGAGTTGTCATGGTTTACCGTTGCCACGGTTTCGTCAGCACTCTTCCAGAGCACAATATCATTATAAGTATTCTTATTCACTACATCGGCAAGAGAAATATTTCCCACCTCTCCTACCGTCAGTGTCATCGTCCCTGCTGCTGTTCCCAAATCTGTGATAGGTGTAATCACGGTATCCTCCGGGAAATCCTTCAAATCCTCATTTCCCTTCAGAAACAGGCCCCTGTGCATGCCTGCGATAATGGATGGATATACCGCCTCACCGGTGGCACGGTCAATCAGGGTAAAGCTGAAATCCGGAGTCATCGTCAGGTCATACCAGCCCTGATCCCAGTATACAGGAACAATACCCAGATGCTGACACATTCGGTTGATAATCCCAAGGTGATAAGCTCTGTCATCATCATTCATTTTGTTGATTGCACCATACTCGCCAAGGATGACAGGAATCCCCTGCTCTGTAAATACCTTCAGCCGGTTAAACTCATCCAGAAGCACCGGGACGGAAGCATAGTCAAACACATTCAGACTTGCATTCTCAAGTATTCCGAAATTCCAATGATAATAGTGTACCGCTACAAAAATTCGATTTTCCACCGTATCCTTCGGAAGTGCGAATTTCCATTACCTGCTGCTCGTTCAGAAGCTTCTGCTCATTAATCAGCGCAGCATACATTTTAGCATCCTTTTGCTGGATACGCTTTACCATAATTTGCAAATCTTTAAAGACATCGGACAGCTCGTCCTCACCGGCGAGCTCCCCTCCAATATCGTAATCCTCCCTGCTGGCCTTTCGCATGGTATCCCTCAGCCGGTTGACGCGTCCTGTGAAATAATGAGTGAAAAAAAAAAATCAGGCTGCAACACTGAATATGCTGTGTTGGCAATTT
>CAMALD010000302.1 GCA_945836355.1 uncultured Lachnospiraceae bacterium
CGCTGTCCGAGCAAATATTCCAGCGTGTTTTTCACCAGTCTGGTACCTTCCTTTGCGGCAGGGACTGCCGCAAAAATCTCGCGGTATTGTGTGTGCGATACGCCAAGGTCAAAATTGCGCTTAAACTGCTCACGCAGCGTATAATTATGGGTGTGCAGCACACGTGCCTCCGCCACATAGGAAATACAGTAGCCGCTCTCAATCAGACGCGCGGCAATAATGCTGTCCTCATTAAAGATGGTGCGCACCTCAAACCCGCCGGCTGCATCGTATGCCCTGCGCTTGTACATGGCACAGACATCGGAGCAGAAATAGGTCTTGATTCCCAGCCGTGGCAAATCCGCCTTCGTCTTGGTGCAGCTCTTTACCGGATAATTAAACAATCGGGTATACTGCTCCACAATACCGCTCTGCATTGATGCACACTGTCTTGCGTATGCAACCGCGCAGTTCTCCTCCTTGACTGCCGCCAGAAGGCGCTCAATCAAATAATCATCTGCAGGCACCGCGTCCTGCGTCATCATCAGAAAATAGTCGGCATCGCTCATTGCCACCGCCTGTCTGCGGGTACCGCCATGATCAAATTCCTCACGGCTCACCGGAACCAGGCTGACCTCAACCCGTTTTCTGCCGCAGATTTTTTGTCTGCGCATCAGCTTGTCCAGACGCCTCCTGATATCCGCGCACCCGGCGCCCTCCGCCTGCGTCACCATCAGTATGATGCGGTCCGGCTTCACTGTCTGACTAAGCAGACCCGCAAACAACCTCTCAAACTTTTTATCCGGCTTATATACCGGCACAATAACATCAATCCCCATACGACTACCTCTAGTTTTTTGAAAACTCTGCAAGCTTCAGCCCCTTGTTGCGCTCCTGCACCGTTCCGATGCTCCATGCATGAATAAAAAGCAGCAGCGGATTGTCCTTCATATCCTTAACGCGCTTGGTATCCGAGGTCACCGACAGACCTGCCACATCGACCTCGTTCTTGTTCTCAATCCAGCGGATATGCTCATACGGCAGCGGCTCCAGACGAATCTCCACATTATATTCTGTCTCCAGACGGAATTTTAATACGTCAAACTGAAGCACACCGACCACGCCGACAATGATTTCCTCCATACCGGTATTAAATTCCTGGAAAATCTGAATGGCACCCTCCTGCGCAATCTGCGTAACACCCTTGACAAACTGTTTGCGCTTCATGGTATCGACCTGACGTATCTTCGCGAAATGCTCCGGCGCGAAGGTCGGAATCCCCTCATAGGCAAACTTCTGTCCCGGTGCACAGAGCGTATCGCCGATGGAGAAGATTCCCGGATCAAACACACCGATGATATCACCGGCATAAGCCTCATCGAGAATCTTACGCTCCTGAGCCATGAGCTGCTGCGGCTGGGAAAGGCGGAGCTTTTTGCCTCCCTGCACATGGTAAACCTCCTCCTGCGCATCAAACTTGCCCGAGCAGATACGCATAAACGCGATGCGGTCACGATGTGCCTTGTTCATATTTGCCTGAATCTTAAACACAAAAGCGGAAAAATCATTTGTCACCGGGTCAATGATGCCGGTATCTGCCATGCGCGGCAGCGGCGGGGTGGTCATATCCAGAAAATGACGCAGGAAGGTCTCCACACCGAAATTAGTCAATGCAGAGCCAAAGAATACCGGCGTCAGCTCTCCGGCACGCACCTTCTCCAGGTCAAATTCCTGTGCTGCGCCGTCTAAGAGCTCGATTTCCTCTGAAAGCTTGTCGTGTGCTTCCTTTCCGATAATCTCGTCCGTCTTTGGATCCCCGATTGTCACCTCCACCGAGTCAACCTCCTTCATACCGTTGTTCGCAGCGGTAAAACGGGAGATCATCTTCGTATTGCGGTCATATACCCCCTGGAAGCGCTTTCCTGAGCCAATCGGCCAGTTGACCGGACAGGTGGCAATGCCAAGCACCGTCTCAATATCATCCAGCAATTCAAAGGTATCCTTCGCCTCACGGTCCATCTTGTTGATGAAGGTAAAAATCGGAATATGGCGCATAACACAGACCTTGAACAGCTTAATCGTCTGCGCCTCGACACCCTTTGAACCGTCAATTACCATCACCGCGGAATCCGCCGCCATCAGCGTGCGGTATGTGTCCTCCGAGAAGTCCTGATGTCCCGGGGTATCCAATATATTAATGCAATAACCGTCATAATCAAACTGCATAACCGAGGAGGTGACCGAAATACCACGCTCCTTCTCAATCTCCATCCAGTCCGACACGGCGTGCTTGGCAGTCTTTTTTCCCTTGACCGAGCCCGCCAGATTGATTGCGCCTCCGTACAGCAAAAGCTTCTCGGTAAGTGTGGTCTTGCCGGCGTCCGGGTGCGATATGATTGCGAACGTTCTTCTTCTCTTTATTTCCTTTGAATAGTCCTGCACTGTAATTTCCTCCAAATATCAATAAATACACAATAATCCATGATTATTTTAGCACAGAAAATTCCCGGTGGCAATCCCCAAAACTGCCTGCACCGGGAACAAAAAATCTCTTGTCGCAATTTCCTGTAATGCAAAAAACCGGCTGCCGCGTCGCGGTGCCGGTTTTCGATAA
>CAMALD010000303.1 GCA_945836355.1 uncultured Lachnospiraceae bacterium
GAATCGCCGCTTCTGTCCGGCAGATTTTCCATAACCTTCTTTGCATGATTCAACATATGAATCAGACTGTTCATCGCTTCTGTATCCGCATCGATATAGTAATAATTCTTTGTCCCCTCACGACGCATTTTCAGGATGCCTGCATCCTTTAGTATTTGAAGATGATGAGATACAGCAGGGCGCGACAGATGCGTCTTTTCCGTAATTGTACCGACCCGTACACCTTCGCATTGTTCCATTTTCATCATTTCCAGCATCAGATGCTGCCGATTTTCGTCACCGAGAGCCACAAGTATATTCCGACAGTTTTCAAATTCCTCAGCCAGCCTTTTGATATCGCTACTTTGTTCTGACATGCATTTGCTCCCCTTATGTTTATTGGATTAAACCATTGTACCACAAATCGTCAGCAAAGCATCATTCGTAAAGAAAATCGAGACGATTAACAATAGAGATTTCCGGACTTTTGTTTCCTCGTCAACCACCAGAAATACCCTCCGCACAAAAGGATCTGTACAAGAGAAGATGCCGGAGTTGCAAGACCAATATGGAATAAAGTTACATTCGCCTGCCTGCTCATGAACCAGGAAGCAGGAATTCTCACGCCGAATGCGCCAATCACTCCCTGTAGCATCACAAATGTGGTCCGGCTGCAGCCATTGAAATACCCAATGAAACAGAATAAAAAGGAGGTCAAAAGACAATCCAGTGCGTAGGCCTTCAGGTAATCTGCCGCTGCCAGTATCACTTGGGTATCCTTTGCAAATATTCTTGCGAGCAAATCACCGTGGAAAAAGCTGAAATATGCCATAACGGCACTGACAGCAAGCGAAGAGGCAATTCCGCAAAGCAAAGCTTTTCTTGCCCGTTCCGGTTTTCCTGCTCCCATATTTTGTGCCACAAAGGCAGACATCGACTGCATAAACGCAGAAGGCACGAGCATAATAAAACCACACATCTTTTCTGCCACACCAAGCCCCGCCGAAGCGGTCAGGCCGAGCGAATTCACAATGGCAGTGATCACCAGAAATGATATATTTACAAGCAAATCCTGAAACGCAATCGGAATGCCGACTTTCAGCATCTGACCGATATAATCTCCCTTTGGCCGGATATCTTTTATCGAGAATTGAAACGGTAAATCTCTTTTACGGATAATCAGCAGGGAAATCAATACGCTTGCTGCCTGGGCAGCCACCGTAGCAATCGCAGCACCTGATGCTCCCATCCGGAAAACCGCCACGAAGAGTAAATCACCGGCAATATTTAAGACACAGGCAATTGCTACCGTCAAGAGAGGAATTTTTGAATCGCCGATTCCTCTGAAAATGCTGCCCACCAGATTATAGGCCACAATGAATATTGCACCAATCGAACATATGGTGATATACCGGACAGTCTGTTCAAACGCCTCCTCGGGAGCATGCATCATCCGGGTCATAAAAGGCGCAATGCATATCATTACCGCCGTCACCGCTAAAGCTATCAACCCGAACAGCCAGATACCGCTGCCGATAATTTTCCCTGCACGCTCCCGCATCCCTGCACCGATTTCTCTTCCGACATAAATGGTCAGTCCCATAGCAAGCCCTGTTACAACCACCGTGAGCGTCTGCATGACCTGGCTGCCGGTGGCTACTGCCGATACATAAACTTCCGCTGAATCACCGCCAAATTGTCCCACTATCAGCAGATCCACCGCACCATACATGGTTTGCAAAAACAGGGCAAACAGCACAGGCACTGCAAAGCAAAGTAGCGGTGCAAAAATCTTTCCTTCCGTAAAACTTTTTTCCTGCTTCATCTCATCATTTCTCCTTTCCAACCCAAAAGCAAAGACAGCCTTCCGGCAAAACCACTCACATTATTCATAAAAATCAAAAAGGCCGGATAAGATACAGACATCTCAGTCTGTGCCTTATCCAGCCAACCATTTCCGTTGAATGATTTGCCCTCCGAGCAAGCAATATCCATATTACAAAAGTCCTGTAAAAATGTCAAGCTATAACCTCAGTTTCTGCAAATCCATATGTTATCTCAGCTTCTCGCAAATCCACTTCTCGCAAATTTGTCATTCCAGCTTGTCGCAAATCTCCTGTGCTGTTTTCATCACATCCTCCATGGCCACATCCGCCACGTAAGCGCTGAGCTGTTCAACCATCGGCTGAAGTTCCGGCGGAAATGCATAGGTTTCCAATTCCTTCATGGCGCTGTCCGCCGTGTCCAAATCAAACTGATCCACGGCATCCCGCAGACGAAGCAGCGTCTGCTTTATTGTATCGTTGGATACCTGTACCAGATTTTCCTGCGATGACGCATATCCGGCAAGGGTCTCTCTGTAGCTCCTGAACAATTCCAGCAGCTGCGGCATTCCCTCCTCAATTTCTTCCTGCTTTCCGGCATTTCCCAGCTGTTCCATCCGGTAAAACATCTGTGACAATTCCATAGCACCTATCATGCGCGCCGTATTTTTCAACGCATGTACCTCTATGGTATAATCGCGCAGCATGCCGTCTCCCAGACATTTTTCCAGCTTCGTGCATTTCTGGTTAATCAGTTTATGGAAATCTCCCAGCAATTCCGTAAA
>CAMALD010000304.1 GCA_945836355.1 uncultured Lachnospiraceae bacterium
AGAAATTTACGCTCAATGCGCCGGTCAACCTGAGCGGACTGGCGGATGTGGGCGGAACGATTGCGCTGTACCCGGATATGCTGTACATGGAAGCATTTTACGCCAACTTTGACTTTACTTACGTGAAAAATCTTTTAAAGAACCTGCCTGCAACCCTTTTGCAGAAGGATATTCAGGCGAGCCTTACCTTTACCAATACCGAAATCTGCACCAGTGGCAGTGTGGATTTAGCTTACGAGAAGGATAACGATACCTCAAAAAAATTTCAGCTCGGTACCATCGGACTGCATGTCAAGAGCCTGAAGGCAAGCTTTGACACTATTGTGCATGAGGCGGCACTGGAGGGGACGGTCGGCTTTGATATGTTTAAGATCAAGAACGGCAAGATTGGCATCAACTCCTTCGGTCTGACTATGGAATGGAAGGAAAACGGCTTTGACAGCTTAACGCTTTTAGCGGGCGGTGAGGTAATGATTACCCAGACGCCTATGCCGCTGTACCTTTCCAATATGGGCATCGGTGTAAGCGGATTGTCTAAAATCAATACCTGGAAGGATATATTAAAGTCAACCGTAGAGGGGAGCTTTCAGATAGTAACGGATGATTTGATTGAGTATCTGCCGAAGCTGGAAAAGCTTTTCGGAAAAGATAACCTTTATCTTGCAGAAATCGATGATGCGAAAATCAGCGTGACCTTAGGGGAGTTCAATATCAATTTTGCAGCAAAGCTAAAGCTGCTTGGTATTCAGCTTGCTCAATGCACTGTCAATCTGGGAAAATTTGCTTATACCAATGCCTTGCTTGGCATGTACGGAGAGGACGAGTACGGTGTCGGCATTGATTTGGGGGCAGGAATTGATATGGACTGGAAAAATCTTTCACTGGATGTGAACGGTGACATTGATCTGACGCTTGGGTATCCTTTCTCGGGAGTAAAGGCGGTCGGTCAGCTCGGCTATGATGTTCACTGGTGGATTTTCAGCAAGGACAGCAATCTGAGTGGCAGTGCAACGCTCGGTGCATTTAAAAACAGCATTGGTGAGCTTCAGTTCAGCGTCGCGGCAAAGGGCTCCAATGAAAAGGGCAAATACTCCGGCTTCCGTCTGGACGTATCCAAGTCCAAGGGCGTACAGAAGAAAAAATATTGATCGGTTTTGTGATCGGAAAGGAATGAGCAGAGCATATGAACAGAAAAAATATCAAAACAATATGGTCAATATTTCTCATGGCACTTATCGTTTTGTGCGTAGATGCCGACACCGCACTTGCCCAGGAGCAGGAGTCCTTTCTGTGCCGGGTAGATGATGAAACCGTCGTTTTCTGCGTGGAATGGGAGACGGAACGCCCGGATATCGTATTTGTGGCGCCGGACGGAGAAACCATTTATGACCCGATGATCGAGACCGAAGATACCATGACTGTTTTAGGGGAAACCGAATTATACTATTACATTGAATCGGCGCCTCAGGGTGAGTGGTTCATCCGCTATGACAAAAAGTCCAATGAGAGTATCTATGTTTATCCGGTAAAGCAGAGTGGAATGTTTACCGTAGAGGACATTCGTATCGAAAACTACAGCGGTAACCGTCTGGATGTTGTATTTCAGACCGCTTACGATACAGAACGTTTCTTTAACTACAATATCTATTTGACCGCCACACCGGATGAGCGCGGTGTACTCGTTGCGTCCGGCAGCGACCGGACCAACAATGAAATTGTGAAGAATGTTCATTTGGACGGCTTTGGCACCTATGACAACTACTATATTTATGTGTATGCATGGTTTAACGAGGATTCCGTCGATATCTTTGACTCGGCATATTCCGAGCCGTTTTCCTATGTCAATCCGGATTCGGTGCAGACGCAGACTGAGATTTCCTTAGAAATCAACCGTGATACCTGCGAGGTTAGTGTATGCTGGGAGCCTCAGTGGGGATATACCTACCTGATTGCTCTTTTCGAGGATGACAGTACCGAGCCGCTAATCTATCAGGAAATCGAAGACACCTCCCTGAAGTCCTACCTCTTCGGGTATACAGACGGTGCATCCAAAATACGGGTAGAATTTTCGGAGAAAAAAACGTACCGCAGTGCTTACAGCACTCCGGTACAGAAAACTGTTGATTTGAAGAAGGCTCCGCTGCTGTTTTGGGAAAATGCGGACTTAACGAACAAAAACGGGGTGATACTGAACTATGAGGGCTTTGCTCAGGCAACGGCATTAGAGATTTCCTCCGACAGCCGGATTACGACGGTTATGCTGCAGGATAAAGGAAGCTTTACGGTTGAACTTGCAGAAGGACAAAATGTATTTCAGACCCGCTTTAAATACGGTGATGAAGTTTACTGGATCAGCGACAAAGAAATCTATTACGACAGTATTTCTCCTGTTTTGCATATGCTGGAGGATTATGACGGTGTCACCACCTCAATGGAATCCTATATGATTCTGGGTAAGGTCTCAGATTGTGCGAAACTTATAATTGGCAGTACAGAGGTAAGCGTGGAAAAGGATGGTACCTTTTGTTATGAGCTGCCGCTGGATATAGGTGAGAATATTGTGGCTGCGATTGCAAGTG
>CAMALD010000305.1 GCA_945836355.1 uncultured Lachnospiraceae bacterium
CCATTTCAATCCTTTCTTTATTAATCTCTGCCAGCTGTTCGTCATATTTACTTCTCATCCGGGGTCCGCATGTTATCCAAACCTCCCTGTAATATAATCCTCTGTTCTCTTATCCTGCGGATAGGAAAATATAGTTTTTGTATCGTTGAACTCGACCATCTCTCCTACCAGAAAAAAAGCTGTATAATCAGAAACTCTTACTGCCTGCTGCATATTGTGAGTTACGACAATGACGGTATATTTCTTTTTTAGTTCCTCCATAAGATCTTCAATCTTGATTGTTGATATCGGATCCAGTGCAGAGGTCGGCTCATCCATCAAAAGCACTTCCGGCTCCACCGCCAGCGCTCTTGCAATGCAGATTCTCTGCTGCTGTCCGCCGGATAATCCAAGGGCAGATTTCTTTAACCGATCCTTTACCTCGTGCCAGATTGCAGCCCCCTTGAGACTCTCCTCAACAATCTGATCCAGCTTCGACCTGTTTTTGATTCCGTGAACCCTCGGTCCATAGGCAATATTGTCATAGATGCTCATCGGAAACGGATTGGGCTGCTGAAATACCATGCCTACCTTCTTTCTAAGCATCGTAGTGTCAATCCCCTTTCCGTAGATATCCTGTCCGTCTATCTCAATGGTTTCTGTAATTCTTACGTTGTCAATCAGGTCGTTCATTCTGTTCAGGGTTTTTAAGAATGTCGATTTTCCGCATCCGGATGGACCTATGAACGCTGTGATTGCATTTTCACTGATGTCCATATTCACACCCTTTAAAGCGTGATTTTCCCCATAATAGAGATTCAAATCGCGCACTGATATTTTGGTATTTCCCATTTATCTATTCCTTTCCCGTTAAAAAGCTGCGCAGACAATAATCCAAGTTATTTTGCATTTCCTCTCACATCAAAGTGTTTTGTCAGCGCCTTGGTTCCGAGGTTTATCAGAAGCACAATAATCAGAAGTACAACCGCAATTCCAAATGCCGTATCAAAATCTCCTTCGCTGGTTGCGGAAAGATACATCTGTATCGTCAGTGTGCCGCCCGACTGCAGCGGCTTATGCAGCAGCTGCGTGAGTGTTTTCGGCAGAAGCTTCGCGCTGCCCGCTGTGAACAGAAGAGCCGCCGACTCGCCGACAATTCTTCCGATGGCGAGAATCACTCCAGTGATGATTCCGGGCATGGCGCTGGGGAGCAGAATCGTCCTTATCATATGCCATTTACCGGAGCCAAGTCCTACGGCACCGGTTCTGTATGTATTCGGCACCGTTTTCAATGCCTCCTGGGTATTCCTCGTAATCAGCGGAAGTACCATGAGAATTAAGGTCAGTGAACCGGTAAGCAGTGAGTATCCCAACCCTAAGCCTTCGCCAAAGAACATCATGCCGAACAAGCCGAATATGATGGAAGGAATGCCTGATAAGGTCTCAGTTGCATACTCAATGATGGTTACCAACCTTCCCGGTTTGGCATACTCATTCAGATAAATGGCAGAGCCCACTCCGATCGGCGTTGCAATCAGCATGGTAATCAGGATGATAATCAATGTATTCACAATATTTCCCGCGATTCCCACTGTCCCGTTCAGCACGCTGGTAACAGAGGTTAAAAAGGACCAGTCAACGGATTTTACTCCCTTTGCAAATACATACAGTATAATTCCGATCAGCATAATCACGGAGAGTGCCGAGCACAGGTATATCAGTGCCAGAATGCAGATATCCTTATATTTTCTTGCCCTATTCATGGTGACCTTCTCCCTTCTTACGCGCCTTCAGTAATATGAGGTTCACAATCATGATGAAGATATAAAGCACGAGCCCTACCGTAAATAGAACCTTCCGGTGCAGACCCTCGGCATATCCCATTTCACCCACAATCTGCGTAGTAAGCGTCCGCACAGAGTTGAACGGAAGCGGTAGGTTTACCGAGCCGCCTGCCACCATGTCTATCGCCATAGCCTCCCCCAATGCCCTTCCGATTCCAAGCACCACGCCGGTTAATATTCCTGATTTTGCCGCAGGAATCACCACCTTAAAAATGGTCTGTACCTTTGTGGCTCCAAGTGCAAGGGATGCTGACCTAAGGTTATCGGATACTGCCTTTAACGACGAAGTGCTCACGCTGATTACCGTCGGGAGAATCATAATCGCCAGCACAATAATTGCGCATAGCATATTTGCACCGCCGGTAAACTGATGGGAGGAGCTGCCGGCAAACAATGCTTTTTCTACCTTGTACATCCACGGATTCAGAACCATCATGCCAATCAGGCCATAGATAACCGATGGAATGGCCGCCAGAAGCTCTACCGCTGTGCGCACCATGCTGCCCACTCTTCTTTCTGCTAGCTCCGACAAGAACACTGCTGTCAGAAGCCCAATCGGCACTCCGATCAGCACTGCCGCAAAGGTTCCTACAATGGAGGAAAGAATGATATAAAATATTCCATAGGATGGGTTTTCTGCGGTCGGCGCCCATTCACTTTGTGTCAATAGCTCAAGTACCCCAACCTGCTTTAAGGCTGGAGTACCTTTTATAAACATGTAAATGGTGATGGCACATACTGCAAATATAGCT
>CAMALD010000306.1 GCA_945836355.1 uncultured Lachnospiraceae bacterium
CGTATCTCCGGTTCCTGTGCCAAGTATGCGGGCAAGCTTCTCGGTCATGATAATTTCATCATCATCGATTTCAAATTGTCTGCCGCTCTCCCGGTCACGAAAGATAAAGTATTTACCGAAAGCTTCCTTATCCGGTAATACGACCAGATTGACCTCCTTTGTCACACTTTCTGCCATAATATTGCCCGTACTTTCCCTCACGAGTGCCGCATTCGCCACACCGCTTTCCCCGTCAAGCTTTGCAAGGAACTCCGTCTTTTCCCTCTCGGACGCCGAGGAAGAAAAAGACACCGAACCGTCATATAACCACAGCTCACCATACTGGATGTGTGACATGACACCGATGGAATCCTTCAGACCAAAGCCCACCAGAAGAAGCGCCATGCATCCGCCGATTCCGATTACCGTCATAAAGAAACGCTTTTTATAGCGGAACATATTGCGGAGCGATGCTTTTCTTGTAAAGCTCAGATGCTTCCAGAGGATGCCGATATGCTCCAGAAAGATTCTCTTTCCGGCCTTCGGCGCTACCGGACGCATAAGGGATGCCGGCTGCTCCCGGAATGCCTTCATGCATGCCGCGAGCGTTGCAAGCAGGGTACAGCACACGGCAAGCACCGTTGCCATCACCGAATAAAATACATGAATCGGCATTACCACCCCCGGCAGGCTCGAATACACCAGCTTATAGGTAGTGATAACGATATACGGAAAGATTTTGCTGCCCGCAAACACACCGATCAGGCTTCCGATTAAGGTTGCATAGAGTGCGTATTTGATATACTTTCCGGCAATGGAAGGCAGACTGTAGCCCAGTGCCTTCATCGTGCCAATCTGCGTGCGCTCCTCATCCACCATTCTTGTCATCGTTGTAAGGCTGACAAGAGCCGCTACAAGGAAAAAGATGGCAGGGAATACTCTGCTGATTGCATCCATGCGCTCTGCATCCTGCTCAAAGCCCACATACGACTCTATCGTATTGCGGTCCAGGATATACCATTCCGGTGTTTCCATCCCGGCAATCTCTGCCCGCTGCTCTTCCAGCTCTGCATATGCATCCGCAATGCTCTGCCTGTTTTCCTCTAAGCCGGCATAATACTCCTGCTTTGCATCCGCGAGCTCCTTTTCCTTTTGAACAAGCTCTTTTTCCGATTCATCGAGCTGCTCCTTCGCATCAGCAATATCGTTCACCGCCCGGACTTTTTTCTCTTCCAGCTGTTTTTCCTGTACGGCAAGCTCATCCTCGGCATTTTGTATTTCTTCTCTGGCGGCTGCGATTTCAGCCTCCGCAGCCTCAATGTCCTCTAGCGAAATGCCCATCACCGCCAGAATCTTCTTGATATCCTCCGGTCCCTGGCTGATTGCCTGCAGCTGCTCTACATAATTATCATATTCCTCCCTGGCTGCTATAACCGGTGCCGCCGCCTTTTCCCACTCCGCAAGAGCCTGGCTGATTTCTTCCTTTCCACGCTCCAGCTGTGCATCGTACTCTGCAAAAAGTGCCGGCAGCGCCTCCTCCTTTTCGGCAAGCTCAGCCCTTCCGTCCGTGATTGCCTGATAGCCGTCTGCTATCTGTGCCTCTGCGTCCTTAAGCTCCTGCTCACCGTCCAGCAGCTTCTGCTCATTTAACGCAACCTCATCGCGCGCTTCCTCCAATTTCTCATACGCCTCCGCCTGAACATTCTGCAGGCGGTCGGCTTCATAGGAGCCGCTTACTGCTTCCAGCTTATCCTTCGCTTCTTCTACAATTGTATCATATGCGTCTTCATACCCGGAAAGCCCCTTCGTCCCGTTCAGGGTTACATAAATTTCCGTATAGTAGTCCGCCAGAAAGTTCTCCGGCGGCACAATCAGATAGCCAGCAATCTTGCCGGTACCGATGCTTGTGCTGCCCCGGGCAGAAGAAAGATAACGTCCTGTGGATACTGCACCGACAATAGTAAGGTTTGTCACCTGTAAGGCGTCTGTCAGTTCCTCCTCCGTGCCGGAATTCAGTGTAATCACGTCACCCACCTGAAAGCCGTAGCGTTTCAAAAAGAACTCATCCGCCGCACATTCACTGACATCCTGCGGCATTCTGCCCTCCAGCACCAGGCAGGTATTGACCTGATTCATCCCGGAATGCAGGCGCACAGCTATATCCTCCCCGTTGTGCCTTACCAGCGCATCTAAATTAACCGCCCCTTCTGCGGCGAGCACACCCTCCGTCCGCTGTATCGCCAGAAGCTCCTCGTCGGTCATTCCAAGTGCCGATAACACGCGGATATCCATCATATTCGTGTCATCATAGAACGCATCCGCCGAGAGCAGCATATCCGTCTTGCAGGCACGGAGCCCGGCAAAAAAGGCTACGCCCAGAGCTGAAATCAGCAATATGGATATAAACCGCTGAAGTGAGCCCAGAATCTCGCGTCGAAATTCTTTATGTAATGCTTTATTCATAACCATCATCCTATCCTTCTGCTGCGATTTACCACTCGATGCCCATAACATCAACCGGCTGTTCATTTTTCTTAAACTCGCTTACCTTGCCGTTTTTAATGCGTATCACACGGTCGGCCATCGGTGCA
>CAMALD010000307.1 GCA_945836355.1 uncultured Lachnospiraceae bacterium
TGCGGCATGATCCGGGCTGCCCGGAGGATGTCCTGATTGAAAATGCGGCGAGGGAAATTGAGCGCGCAGATAATTACTCGGTGATGCGCGGGAGATACAGGATGTGAATAGGTGGACAAAACGGCAGGGGTCTGGTAGAATGCAAGCAGATAATCACGGAAGCAGGTGAGAAAATGCCGATGAAAAAACTTCATGATGCCGATATCAGG
Organism: uncultured Lachnospiraceae bacterium; assembly: GCA_945836355.1. Classification (GTDB taxonomy): domain Bacteria; phylum Bacillota; class Clostridia; order Lachnospirales; family Lachnospiraceae; genus RGIG4057. Next base: position 210 of record CAMALD010000307.1, read on the forward strand.
GAACCGCTGTTTGAGTTTCTGGAAGAGGAGTACGGCAAGGTGCGTATCATCGAAGAGAAGACGATGGGAAAATCGCGTGCAGATGTGGTAATGGTCACGGAGCAGGCGCTGTACGGAATCGAAATCAAGAGCGATGCGGATACATATGCACGACTTGGCAGCCAGGTGAAGGACTATGATAAATATTATGATTTTAATTATGCGGTAGTCGGCACAAGCCATGCCCAGCATATCCGCGAGCATTTGCCGGAGTATTGGGGCGTTATCACGGTGGAGGAGGTGGAGGGAGCGCTGGATTTTTATATCCTTCGCAGACCGCAGCAAAACCCGAAGCACAAAATAGAGCGAAAGCTGGAAATCCTCTGGAGACCAGAGCTTGCCATGCTACAGGAATGGAACCGGATGCCGAAATATAAGGAGAAGGGCAAGGCTTTTGTGATAAAAAAGCTGGTGGAGCAGGTGCCCGGAAAAATTGATTTGCAGCGCCTGAATGCCCAGATCAGTGAGATACTCTTCGAAAGAGATTATACCCTAGTGGCGGAAACCTTGAAGGAGTATCGCAAGGGTGAGCTGCAGAAAAAATTGGAGCAGGAGGACGATCCGACCAAAAGGCTGGAAATCATGACGCAGCAGGCAGAGCTTGGCAGGCGGATTTCCCAAAACGGGTTGCGAAAGAAGCGTAGACGCAGAAGAAGGATATAGAAAAATATTTGTATTGGAATCATATTGCTGAAGCGATGCGAAACGGCGCTAGAGTTTCGTGAGCGAAACTCTTTACACTAAGGGGATAAATATGATATAATTAAAGCAACAAATGACTAAACTTTTGAGGAGGTATTGGAAATGGCAAATGATAGGCGCCCGGATGATATGGTGAGGATTACGACACCTGAGCTTGCTGATGCATTTATTGCAGAGCAGATAAAGCTGGTGAAGGAGCAGGTGGGAGATAAGAAGGTGCTCCTTGCGCTCTCCGGAGGTGTAGACTCGTCGGTAGTAGCGGCACTTTTGATTAAAGCAATCGGCAAGCAGTTGGTGTGCGTACATGTAAATCATGGATTGCTGCGCAAGGGTGAGCCGGAGCAGGTTATCGAAGTATTCCGTAATCAGATGGATGCAAATCTGGTATATGTGGATGCAACCGACCGTTTTCTCGACAAGCTGGCAGGTGTAACCGACCCTGAGAAGAAGAGAATGATTATCGGCGGCGAGTTTATTGAAGTATTTGCGGAGGAAGCGCGAAAGTTGGAAGGCGTTCAGTTCCTTGCACAGGGGACTATCTGGCCGGATATTTTGGAGAGTGAGCACGGTATCAAGGCGCATCACAATGCAGGAGGACTTCCCGAGGATATGAATTTTGAACTGGTTGAACCGGTAAAGATTCTTTTTAAGGATGAGGTGCGAATTGTCGGTAAGCAGTTGGGTCTTCCGGATGGCATGGTTTATCGTCAGCCGTTCCCGGGTCCGGGACTTGGCGTAAGATGTCCGGGTGCAATTACCCGTGACCGTCTTGAGGCGGTACGTGAGTCGGATGCTATTCTTCGCGAAGAGTTTGCAAAGAACGGCTTAGAAGGTAAGGTGTGGCAGTACTTTACCGTTGTGCCGGATTTCAGATCTACCGGTATCAAAGATGGCAAGAGAGCCTTCGAGTGGTCTGTAATTATCCGTGCAGTTAACACTACCGATGCAATGACAGCCACTGTTCAGGACATCCCGTATGAGCTTATGTGTCATCTCGCAGACCGAATCACACATGAGGTTCCGGGAGTCAACAGGGTACTGTACGATTATACACCAAAGCCGACAGGGACGATTGAGTTTGAATAGCGGGAATATGCTCACAAAGCTTGAATTTACGGGCTTTGTGGGCTTTTTCTTTTTTCGTTGGGGACGGAATGGGGATGTTTCCACTACACTTTTTTGAAACTCTCTATCTGGGGATGGCAAAAGCCAATTTTTATTATTCAATAATGCCAGTTCGGTATTTGTATGCATTTATGCTGATTTCCTGACTAATTGAGTTCGGTCTTATTTTGTAATAGCGTGTCTATAATATTTATAGTACAATTGACTTATCTTAAGAAAAGGTAGGTCAATTTTTATGCGTGAATTGATGCTTAAGTTACTCACTTATGAGCCATTTGAAAAAATATCTGGAGATGAAAAAACATATATAGATGCTGTGCTGGCTGGGGATACTAATGTGGCTCAGTCGTTTGCTCTATATGATGAGCTAATGAATGCGTTTAAGTATTTTATTGTTACAGAGCGTAAAGGTAAAAAGGGTAAAGTTATAGCTGGTGACACTACAAAACTTGTTAGCTGGTTTA
>CAMALD010000308.1 GCA_945836355.1 uncultured Lachnospiraceae bacterium
ACCGGAGCCAGTATGGCAGTGTAAATCCCACGGCTATTGTCGGACCGGGGCTTGCGGCAACCCTGTTCAGCTCGGCAGTCGCGGTGCTATTTTGCAAGCTGTTTGGCAAAAAAGGGGCGGGGTAATATCCGGCCGGGCATACTTTTCCACCGGAAGTCCCTCGGATAGTCCCAGTCGGATCTGCCGCATCTGGATGGAGAAGAATTCCTTTTTGGCATAAGCCTCCACGCGCAGTCCGCTCTTTATTCCTTCTGTGATTTCCTGTATCTGCCCCGGAGCAAAACCCCGCATTTCTAGATTCTGTTTTGTTTCATCCATATTTCCACCCAATCAATGCTGTATGTTTGTCTACTGTGCATCCAGCTTGTGTATCGCCTCGATGACAGTCCGGTAATCTGCGGTAATCTGTGCAAAAAACTGTTCACATAATGTCTTATCGACCGGGACGGTTTCCCTTTCCCGCAGAAGCTCCGTCAGTAGGCTGGAAGAGGCGCTGAGCCGGTCAAAGCTCAGATTCTGGCTGACACCCTTCAGGGTATGTACAGCACGAAAAGCCTCATCATAATCGTTTTCCTTCATCGCATTGCATAGCCGCTCATAGCTGTTATCCGACAGGAATTTAATCACAAAACGCTGAATCAGTGCATCACTTTGCAGGCGCTCTCTGACATCCTGATAATTTCCTCCAAAAGCCTTATAACATTCCGTTAACTGCATATAAATTATTTCTCCTTATGTTTGTGATGAATCGCCTTCCGACGGAGGACAAATTCATGGTCTTTTTATTCATACTAATTCTATCAGTCAAGGTCATATTTATCAACTATTTTCGATATTTTTCATGAGTTTCATCATTGACAAAAGGCGAGGAAGCATACTATAATCGTAAATTATTGCAGAAGGGTTGGAGGTTCTTATGTTTTTTTCGATTACACTGACTGCGGTTGCGGTCATGCTGATATACGCGGTTCCGGGATTTTTGCTTGTAAAGACACGGATGATTAAGCAGGAGGCGATTGCGGCGTTTGCGACAGTGCTGATGTACGTCTGCCAGCCGTGTTTAACGGTATATTCGTTTCAAAAAGTGGATTTTTCCATGAAGCTGGTCGGTCAATTGCTGATATTTTTTGTGATAGCGCTGGCTATCCAGAGCGTGATGCTCGGAGGATTCTTTCTTGTATTTCGCAAAAAATATGAGGATATCCGCTACCGGGTATATACACTGGCAACCACGCTCGGCAACTGCACCTTTATGGGTGTGCCGCTTCTGGAGGCGCTGTTTCCGGATAATCCGGAAACCGTTGTGTTTTCGCTGGCGTTTTTTCTGGCAATGAGTATTCTGAGCTGGACTGCGGCATCGTATATCATCACGCAGGACAGACGCTATATCAGCGTCAAAAAGCTGGTATTAAATCCGGCGGTGCTGTCCATGGCGGTTGCAATTCCGATTTTTGTGAGCGGACTGCGTTTTCCGGAGCAGTTTGAAAATATGATTACATTGCTGGGCAGAATGACAACACCGCTGTGCATGCTGGTGTTAGGGATGCGGCTTGCCACCGTGCAGATAAAGCCGATATTTACAAGCGGTCTGCAGTATCTTGTGATTGCAGTCAAGCAGCTTGCGATGCCGTTGCTTGCTTATGCTGTGCTGTCGCTGTTTTCGCTTGACCCGATTATGAAGCAGACCCTGTTCATTCTGACAGCAACTCCGGTTGCGAGCATCGTACTGAATTTTGCCGAGATGCTGGGGAAGGGACAGAAGGCAGCCGCGAATGTCGTACTGCTTGGCACGCTGTTGAGTGTGCTTACGATTCCGATTATGAGTCTTCTTCTGTGAGCCGGCAGCCGGAATCTCACAAGCGAAATTCATTTTAATGAAACCCTAATATTTCAATACTTGCATAATAAAGCGTTTCCCGCTACAATGAAGATAGATATTTTGTTGAGTCTGTGATGAAACGAGGTAGGATATGGCGAAGATTCTGGTTGTAGAGGATGAGGTTAAGATTGCACGCTTTGTGGAGCTGGAGCTGAAATATGAGGGTTATGAGGTGGAGATTGCCAATGACGGGCGCACCGGACTGGATAAGGCGCTTCATGCGGGGGCGGATTTGGTGCTTCTGGATATCATGCTTCCGGGCTTGTCGGGAATAGAAGTGTGCCGCCGCGTGCGTATGGAGTCGGAGATACCGATTATCATGCTCACAGCAAAGGATGATGTGACGGATAAGGTGGCGGGACTTGATATGGGAGCCGATGATTATATGACAAAGCCGTTTGCCATTGAAGAGCTGCTGGCGCGTATCCGGGTTGCGCTGAACCGCCATGCAAAGAAATCCGGGGAGTCTGCCGGATCGGAGAAAAAGGATACGCTGGAGTTCGGGAAGCTGGTGTTAAACGTTGCCAGCCACAGTGCGTATTACGGTGAGGAGGAGCTGACTCTTACCAAGAAGGAATATGAGCTGCTTGAGTATCTGCTGAAGAATAAGAACATTGCCGTGACCAGGGAGCAGCTTCTGAACAATGTATGGG
>CAMALD010000309.1 GCA_945836355.1 uncultured Lachnospiraceae bacterium
GCCATACAAGGAGGCGTAAAACTCCATGTATTCCTGCACCTTGAGGTTATCATACACACCGAAATAGTCCGGCACGTACCCGATTCTCCCTTTCAGCAGCCGCGAATGCTCCCGCATCGTTTCCCCGTCAATCAGGATTTCCCCGGAATCCGGCATCATCAGTCCCGCCACCAGCTTCATGGTGGTGGTCTTGCCCGCCCCGTTCGGCCCGACAAGACCATACAATTCTCCCTTAGCTACATGCATCGTCAGCCCGCAGAGTGCCGCATCATTTCCAAAGCTCTTCCGCAAATTGCGTATCTGTATCATTCTGCCGCCTCCTCTAAGGAATAAACCATGACCTTCCATCCGTCGCTATGCTCACCGGACGCAATCTCCCCCAACATCTCGCAGTCCTGCCACATAGGAACCGCAAACACATAGCAATCAGTGTTTGATACGGAAAAACCGTATTCAAAAAACAGATTCGGCAGAACACCCGCAGCTGACCGGGAGAGCTTCAGAGCCTCCAGCTCCTGCTCCTGCTGCGAGGTAGCCGTCCACTCAAAAATATCATATATATCAGCCTGTACTCCTTCTTCCAAAAAGGCTTTCCCGCCGATTTCCATCTCTCCAAGGAAAATGACGCTCTGCCCGTACAAAAGATATACTGCCGAATACGGCGTATCACTGTTGTTTTGCACGCTTCCGCCAAGGCCGCTGTCCGTCAGGTATACATTTCCAGCAAAGCTGCCGCGGTAAGACACATCCCGCTCTGCCTGAAAAAGAGTATTCGAAAATGCCGTTACGTGCTCCAGCCGCAAAACAGTTTTTTCCGGAAAAGGATAGACCGCAGCACAGTATTCGGTAGCCCGGATTGTGTTATCCCGGGTTTGTGTTTCCGTCAGATCCCACGACGGGTCATAAGCAAAAAATCGTGTTCTGCCCATGCTAAGCCGGATATCCTCAGCCAGTTGCACCTCCGCCCCCTGATTGGTCGGCGCCGAAAGCCGGAAATATACCTTCTCCGTCCCATTCCTGCTGCCGCCTTTCACGTTCGTATAATCCACGATATCCAGCCATGTACAATACGGCTCAGTGATTCGCGTGCTGCTGCCGGTCAGATACACCATCACGGTCATAACTACCGCCGCCACCGGCAGCACGCCCCACAGGTATTTGCTCTGCCCGGCATAGTGCAAAAGCAGAAAACATCCCGGAATCAGCATCGCAATATAGAACACCAGAAGCAGTACATACGGCACCACCGACACGCCCTCAAGCCCGTTCGGGACGTTCTCCAGCAGGTATTCGTAATCATGGGCTTTGCTCCCAATGCTCTCATAATCCATATCATACCGGTGTATATCCGACATTTGCTCCATGAGCATGTCCGCAATCCGGTAATAAACCAGCTCATAAATCTCCTCATATTTTGTCCCCAGCGGAATTGCCGACTCGATTACCTTGCCTGCGCCATAGGTATACGCTGTAAAGATTGCCTCTCCTCGTTCTTCCCATATCACCTCCGGCTCGCCGGGTACGTCCCACCAGTCTGAACAGATTCGCTGCCCGACACTGCTCACGACCGGAAACGACGCAAAATCCTCGCGGCGTTCCAGCACCTCACGCATGGAACCGCCGACATAGGCATACCGCTTATTCTCCTTGTGCTGTTTCTTCAGTTCCTCATTCGAGGCAAGGATACTGTTCCGTCCTGTCTCGTAATTGTTAATTTTCAAAATGAGGTTTTGGCGGATATCCATGTCTTGTAAACCAAAATGTAGCCTTGCCTCCGGCTCATCCGACACCTGTCGGCTGATGATGATGGTTCCGCCGTTTTCAATCCAATGTAGGAGTACAGACGCTGTCTGCCCGTCCGGCTCCCCCTCATCCATCACAGTCAGAAAGGCCTCCTCCGTCAGGATGACGTCCACACTGTCGAGCGCACCGCTGCCAGCCATAAGCGCAGCACGCGCATCCACCACGCGGTTTCCGAAGGACGAAAAGTAACTATAATTCTGCACCTCATCCGCCAGCACGCCAACCCATGCATAGGAACCGTAGTTGACTTCCTCAACCGGAAGCTGCCACTCCAGCAGACTGTTATCCTGCTCATCCTGCAGTGTAATGTAGAGTCCTTCTGTCATCTGATTCATCGGAAGTGTCACGACGTCCTCCCAGACCTCACCGCCGGCCAGCCCTTCCACCGGCACGGCAAACATCAGATGCCTGCCGAGAAGGTTCTGCATCATCACATGCAGTTCCCCGGTAAACTCCCCGCAAAAATCCGCACCAGCAGTCAGCCGCACCCGCACGGCGGAATCCCTGCCCGCGCGCAGCACGGGACTGTCCGACTCCTCCTGCATCAGAAAGACCAGCTCGAGCTTTATATTGCCGTCCTCAGTATACTTCTCGTAATACTCGGAGGCATTTACCGGGCACGTGCTCATGAGGACTGCACTGACACACACCGATATGCCAAGCAGCCATGCAGCCATCCATATTTTACCCTTCGTAGTGTTCCTTTGCATAACCCGCCTCCG
>CAMALD010000310.1 GCA_945836355.1 uncultured Lachnospiraceae bacterium
AAATGTGAAAAAATCATATCAAACTTTTCCTGCGCGTAATACTTTGCGATAATGCCCTGCTGATTCATTGCCATTTCCCTGACTGCCTCTCCTGAAAGCCCTCCCAGAATTTCTTCCATTTTCTCAAAATCCTGCTGCATGAACAATTCCTTCAAATCGGTACAGGTATTATTCAATTCTTCCGTCATATTCAAACCCTGCCTTTCCATCTCACACATCACACAGCTGATAATGCTGTATCACTATCTCCACCGTACGTTCCCCGCGGAACTCATTTACACGCGGGTAGTATATTACGGACATTCTTGCAATGCTCCCATTTCCCTGATACATTCTCCGCATTTCCTGCTCTCCGTATTTATCCGTCATTTCCTGCTCCAGACTCTGTGCATCTCCGAAATACATGGCATCCATCCGGCAGCCGTAGGCATCCTCCAGCCTGAATTTCATCATTGGCCGCGTTTTTCCTACCACGGAAATGCGGTTGATTTTTAACGCCTTTTCCGCAAAGACCGGCTTCTCGTTTGCCCTGCCGAACGGCTCCAGACAGTCCAATTCCCGCACCAGCGCCTCGCTAAGTCCCGAAAGCGCCAGCACCGCATCAATGGTTATCTTAGGAATCAGATCCTCCTCACTTAGTCCGCTGCAGGCATTCAGCTTCCGGCGCAGAGGCTCCAGATTCTCTTCCTTCAGCGACAGACCTGCTGCCATCGGATGCCCGCCAAACTGCGCAAGAAGCTCCCTGCATTCCTGCAGACGCTCAAACATCGAATATGCCTCAATGGAACGCCCTGAACCCTTGAGCCCCTGCTTTGCCGCGGTCAGCACAATCGATGGCCGGTTATATTTTTCACGCAGTCTTCCCGCAATAATCCCGGCAAGGCTCTCATGGCAGTCCGGCAGATACACCACCAGCACCTTATCCTCCGAGAGCTTCTGTGTTTCCACCTGCTCCACCGCCTGTTCCAGCCCTTTCGCCGTCAAATCCTTACGCACCTCATTCAGCTCCTTCAATTCGCCTGCAAGGCGCTCGGCCTTTGCCCGCTCCTTTGCCATCAGAAGCTCCACACCGCGCACTGCGGTTTCCAGCCTGCCGGTAGCATTCAGACAAGGCCCTATCACAAACCCCAGATGATACGCCGAAAGCTGCTCCGGCGCGATTTTGTTCACTTCCATCAGTGCCCGGAATCCCGGATGTACGGTATGACGAAGCAGCTCTAAACCCAGGCTCACAATCGAGCGGTTCTCTCCTGTCAGCTCCATCACATCGCACACCGTCGCTATTGCAACAAACGGCAGCATCCTCTCGTCAAAGCCTTCTCTTTTATCTGCGAATTCCGCCCCTTCAAACACCATGTCAAATAACAGCTTTGCCACTTTATACGCTACCGCCGCACCGCACAGTCCTTTATAAGGATATCCGCAGTCCGGCTGCTTTGGATTGACTACCGCCTCCGCATTCGGCAGAGTTTCCTGTAGCTCATGATGGTCGGTAATCAGCACCGTAAGCCCGTGGGCATTTGCCACCTCCGTCTGCTCGACTGCCGCAATGCCATTATCGCAGGTAAGTATGGTATCCACCCCCTGTGCGACCGCCTCTTCCACCATGCGCAGATTGATGCCGTACCCATCCCGGATGCGTTCCGGAATCACATAATCCACATCCGCTCCGCACTCCCGCAGCACGGTTATCCATATGTAGGTCGACACCACACCGTCAACATCATAATCCCCGATAATGCGTATCTTTTTGCCCTGAGCTATTTTTTCTTTTAAAATCCGCCCGGTCTTTTTTGCGTCCTTGAGCAATTCCGGCTCATGTAACTGTTCAACGGACGGATGCAGATACGCTTGAATCTGTTTCTCCTGCGTCACTCCTCGGTTTACCAGCATTCTTGCCACCACCGGGCTTACGCCGAAACGCGCAGAAATCGCCGCAAAGTCTGCCGATTTATTTTTTACTACCCATTTTTCTTTCAAGTTCCCAGCTCCTACTGCATAAACAAGAATTGATCCGGAATCCCCATTGTTCCGAATATGACAATGGGGATTCCTTTAAAATAAGTATACAATAATCGGCGCATTTTGCAAGCGATCTCATTGTTTTTCTATCTTAATTCTATTGGTTTACAGCCTCTGTACGGATAATAAAGGTAACACTGCCGTTCACTCCCTGCGCAGTGCCGGTAAAGCTATTGTAATCTGCTGCGGCATCTATCAATGCTTTTAGCTTATCATAAATCTCCGTAAGATCGGTCTCCTCAACCGCATCCAGAATCTTGCCAATCCCCTCCTCTTTATACTGTGCCATACCGGTTTTCAGCGTCTGGGTACCGTCATACAGTTCCTCCGCTCCATTTTCAAGCGCTGCACTTCCATCGGACAACTCCGCGATACCGTCCCTTAATGACACACTTCCCGCTGCAAGCTGATCTGCGCCATCACCAAGGGTCACAGCACCCTCATAAAGACTGTCTGCACCTTCCTGAAGCTGGTCTCCCGCGTTGACGAGTGTAGCAAGAC